>JAFGRN010000025.1 GCA_016935115.1 Candidatus Omnitrophota bacterium
ACGATCACAGGCGTAGGCGAAGTACTTAAGAAGCGCAATCCGCCGGTAAAGATAATAGGGGTGGAGCCGCTCGACTCGCCGGTGCTCTCCGGCGGAAAACCCGGTGCCCATAAGATCCAGGGTATAGGGGCGGGCTTTGTGCCGGAAGTATTAAATATAAAGATACTGGATGAAATAATAAAAGTATCGAGCGACGACGCGGGCGATATTGCAAGAAAACTGTCGCAGCGTGAAGGGATATTCACAGGGATATCCGGCGGCGCGGCTATGTGGGCCGCCATCGAAGTCGCCGGCAGAAAAGAAGCCGGAGGCAAGACAATAGTCGTGATACTGCCTGATACGGGAGAGAGATATCTTTCGACCTGGTTATACCAGGAATCATCCTAAAAATCACGGGAAATGACATGGAGGAATGGGAAGTATGGCAAAAACCATAAAAGAGATAAATGACAAGATAAAACGCGGTGAAGTAGTAGTTATGACCGCGGAAGAGGTTATAGGCCTCGTCGAGAAAAAAGGCTTTGCCGCCGCCGCGCGCGAAGTCGACGTTGTCACGACGGGGACGTTTGGGCCAATGTGCTCATCCGGCGCCCTGCTCAACGTCGGCCACACCAGACCCAAGATAAAACTGGGAGGAGGCGTAGTCACGCTCAATAATGTCCCCGCGTACACCGGTTTTGCGGCGGTCGACATATATATCGGCGCGACCGCGGTGCCCGAAGACGATCCGAGAAACAAGGTCTATCCCGGAGAGTTTAAATACGGAGGAGGGCATGTTATTGAGGATCTTGTTTCAGGCAAGGATGTGGTATTGGAAGGAAAGGCTTACGGCACCGACTGCTATCCGCGCAAGCATATAAAGACATACATCAATATCAAGGATCTTAATGAATCCGTGTTAATCAATCCCAGGAACTGCTACCAGAATTATAATTGCGCCGTTAATTGTTCGGAGACCAGGACCATCTATACTTACATGGGCATGCTGAAGCCTAACCTCGGAAATGCCAATTACTGTTCAGCGGGACAGCTCTCGCCGCTTTTAAAAGACCCGTACTATAAGACGATAGGCATCGGGACCAGGATATTTTTAGGTGGCGGTATCGGCTATGTTTATTTCCAGGGCACACAGCATAATCCCGGCGTAAAACGCAATGTGAGCGGCGCTCCGCAGGTTCCGGCGGGGACGCTTGCGCTGACAGGAGACCTGAAACAGATGAATGCGTCATGGCTCCGCGGCATATCATTCCAGGGATACGGCGCAAGCCTCATAGTAGGCGTCGGGATCCCCATTCCGGTTCTCGACGAGGGGATATTGAAACATGCCGCGGTTAAGGATGAAGACCTGTGGACGCAGGTTGTAGATTACAGCGAGGACTATCCGCAGGGCAAGGCGAGCCAGCTTGGAGAAGTAAATTATAAACAGCTTAAGAGCGGGAAGATAACGGTTAAGGGAAAAGAAGTGCCTACGTCTTCGCTTTCAAGCTATGCTAAGGCGGTAGAGATAGCGGAAGAACTTAAAAAATGGATACGCGACGGAAAGTTCTTGCTTACTGCGCCTGTCCAGCAGCTTCCCGGCGCTGAATCGGGTTATGCAGTCAAGCCGCTAAGGGAACGGCCGGTCAGGGAAGAAGAGTAGCCGCATGGAACATTTTATTCATATATTCATTCATTATCTTAAGGAAGTTTTGCCTGCGCTTGCCGTAGGTTTTTTTATAAGCGGGCTTGTGCATGAACTTATCCCGGAAGACGCTGTTCTCAAACATCTGGGATCCGGAGGGATAAGGCCCATATTTATTGCAACGGTTATCGGAACCATTCTTCCTGTTTGTTGCTGGGGGAGCCTGCCAATAGCCGTGAGTTTTTATAAGAAAGGCGCCAGGCTCGGCCCAGTGCTTGCGTTTCTTGTAGCTACGCCGGCTACATCGATCAGCGCCCTTTTTGTGTCGTACAGCGTATTGGGCCCGGCCTTCACGGTATACATATTTTTTGCGGTTATTATCATGGGGGTGCTGATGGGGCTTATCGGCAATGGCATAAAACATGCGCCCCGGCATTCATCCGGCCCTGCGAAATGCCCGCATTGTGAGATAGACCCTGCCCATATCCATACGCACAGGAAGAAGAGGCCATCCGGAAAAGTTATCTCTGCCCTTAAGTACGCATATATCGAATTACCTAAAGAGATAGGGGCCGAGCTTATAGTAGGACTGGTGCTGGCCGCATTTGTCGCGACGTTCGTGCCGATAGGAAGGCTGGTCAAAATGTATCTGGGCGGATGGTTCGGTTATGTTTTTGCCGTATTATTCGGTATCCTAATGTATATATGCTCGACGGCGACAGTGCCGCTTGTAGACAGTCTTATACGGCAGGGCATGAATAATGGCGCCGGCATGACACTGCTTCTCATCGGGCCGGTCACGAGCTACGGTACCATGCTGGTCCTGAGGAAAGAGTACGGGTTAAAGGTACTTTCGATATTTCTCGGGGTTATGGTCCTGGCATCACTATTGTTAGGGGCGGGTTTTCAGTTATTAAAAGGCGTATAAAAAGACCAGAGGGGGATTATTGATGGAAAAGATCAGGCCTGAATTTATAAAAGCGCTTATTGCCGCCGCCGTTATCTTTGTGATCGGGGTGGGGTTCATGTTTTCCGACCTGTATGCAAAAGTCGGCGCTCTTGAATTTCATATGATGCATGCAACCGGAAAATGCAAGATCGATCATGGAATAAATAAGCGATAAATCTTGCAATTAAACCGGTTCCCCGTATAATAAACATAAGGAAATATCCATAAAGTATAAATATAAATGATAACAGGGTCTGGAGATAACCTCCGGAGGTGCTATCAGGTGGTCGGGCCGCCATCCTTTACAATGTCTAAGGGGCGGTTTTTTATTAAGGCCCGGAGAGGATAATATGCAGGAAGCCTATACAATATTTATATCTGCAGCTAAAAACGCTTCTGTGCCGCTGGCTGTGTTGTTGGCAACCGTTGCCGCCGGATATCTTATTAGGAAAGTTATAATAACGCGCCTTATCCGATGGTCGAAAGCCACCAGTACCGGGCTTGATGATATAATCATCGAATCTATAAAAGGCCCTTTCATGGCCTGGTCGCTGATACTTGGAGTGTACTTCGCAGCAAAAATAGCGGACCTGCCCGGGAATGTCGACGCAGTCCTCAATGACGCATTGCTTATTCTCGCGGTATTATCCGTTTCGCTTACCCTGGCAAATATAGTATCAAAGATGATCAACATCTATTCGCATAGGGTAGAGAGCGCTCTCCCGGTTACATCGCTGACCCAGAATATAGGCAGGATAGTGATATTCGGCGCAGGCATACTGATAATACTAAATACCCTCGGCATATCAATAACGCCCATACTTGCGACACTGGGAGTCGGAGGCCTTGCCATAGCCCTGGCTCTTCAGGATACGCTTGCTAACCTCTTCGCCGGTTTTTCCATCATTATCGCCAGGCAGATTAAGGTCGGGGACTATGTAAAGCTCGATTCCGGCGAAGAAGGATATGTCACCGACATTACTCTGCGGACTACGAAGATAAAGATGCTTCCCAATAATGTAGTGCTGGTGCCGAATGAAAAGCTTTCCAAGGCCGTGGTTACCAACTATTATCTTCCGGATAAAGAGATGGCCGTCCTCGTGAACCTGGGCGTGCATTATAAATCCGACCTGGCAAGGGTAGAGCGTGTAACCTGTGAAGTGGCGAAGGAGATCATGCAGGGGGTAAAAGGAGGGGTTTCCGCATTCGAACCTTTTATCCGGTATGGCGGATTCGGCGAGTCGAGTATAAATCTTACGGTGATCCTTAGGGCAAAGGAATTTGTTGACCAGTATCTAATAAAACACGAATTTATTAAAAGGCTGCATGAGCGTTATGCAAAAGAAGGCATAACGATACCATATCCCATAATGGCCATAAATTATGAACAGGAGAAGAGCTCATGAGGCGGTTACTGCTTTTCATGTTACCGATATTGATCATAGTGACGATCGTCCTTGTCTTATTCGGGATACTTCAGGTACGCTCGGAAGAAACAAAGCTTCTCGATGAGCTTAAGCGTAAGGCCAGGGCCGTAGCCGAAAGCATGGAACTCTCGGTGCGCCATGCCCTTATAAATAATGACCAGCGCAGCATAGCGCGGCTTGTCGAAAGGTTCCAGAAGCGCGAAAGGGTGCAGGGATGCGCCATCTATGATAAAGACGGGAATGTGCTTGCCATAACTGACAGGTTTTTGGAATGGAAGAAACAGGACAGGCCCTATATTAAAGACCTTCTCGCCGGGCCAAAGGCCGTGCCGCGCGGCAGTGTGGAGAAATTCAAACAATATGCGGTATATAGCTATGTCTTTCCGGTCCTGGATGATGAAGGCAAGATAGTGGGACTGGAAGAGATCCTTTATGATACTTCATATGTCTTTACACAGTTGGAAGAAATATGGAAACGGCTAACCATCGCGCTCCTGACGCTCTTGATGCTTATAGCGGGTATTTCGCTTATCGTACAGAGGCGCATATTTACCGATCCGGTCGAACGCCTTACAGAATGGTTTAAGAAATTCCAGAAGGGCGATATAGACCATGAGCATCCCATAAAAGATAAGGGCGAGCTTGGAAAACTTGCCAGTGAAGTTGAGCAGGTGGCGCTGGGCCTGAGAGTGGCCAGGAAAGTGGTGACCGAAGAGGCGCAGGTCAGGATGCAGAAAGCCGAATTATGGACCGAGGCCAAACTCAGGGACCTTGTCAGGGCCAAGCTCGGTGAAAACGCGCTATTTGTTGTTTCGAACAGGGAGCCGTACCTTCATATGATTAATGAGGCCACCGGCCAGGCGAGGTGTGTAAGGCCGGCCAGCGGCGTCGTTACAGCTATAGATCCGATATTACGCGCGTGCGGGGGGACGTGGATCGCCCATGGCAGCGCCAATGCCGATAAGAAGTTTGTAAATTCCAGGAACAAACTCGGCGTGCCTCCGGAAGACAACAGGTATATACTCAAGAGAGTCTGGCTTACCAAGGAAGAAGAAGACGGGTATTATTATGGTTTTTCGAACGAAGGCCTGTGGCCGCTGTGCCATATAACCCATACAAGGCCTTTGTTCAGGGAATCGGATTGGCATATCTACAGAAAAGCCAACAAGAAGTTCGCTGATAGTGTGCTGGAAGAACTGCCTTCGAAAAACCCTTTTATCTTTATTCAGGATTACCATTTTACGCTTCTGCCGCAGATGATAAAAGAGAAGCGGCCGGACGCTACCATAGCGCTATTCTGGCATATACCGTGGCCGAATCCGGAAGTCTTTTCTATCTGTCCTTATCAGGCGGAAATACTCGACGGGATGCTCGGATGCGACCTGATAGGGTTTCACGTCCAGTATCACTGCAATAATTTCATAGACACGGCCAACAGGTTCCTTGAATGCCGGGTAGATACCGAAAAGTTCAGCATAGTCCGCGGCGGGAAGGAGACTTTTGTCCGGGCATTCCCCATCAGTGTCGATATGAATATTAACAGCTCCGCCGGTAGAGAGGACAGCAATAACGTAGAAAAGATCCGGAAAGAGTATGAGCTCGAGGGCAAGATAGTCGGCCTCGGCATAGATAGGATAGACTATACAAAGGGGCTGGCCGAACGCATGATGGCCATAGACCGGTTCCTTGAAAAATATCCGGAATACAGGAAAAAATTTGTCTTTATCCAGATAGGGGCTCCGAGCAGGACGCATATAAAGCGGTACCATGATCTTATGGGAGAACTGGATGAGCTGGCGGAAAGGATAAACTGGAAATATAAGGATGATGAATGGATACCGATCATATATCTTAAGCGCCATTTTTCTCCGGAGGAACTGAAGCCTTTTTACAGGCTGGCCGATCTCTGCATAGTGAGTTCACTGCATGACGGGATGAATCTTGTGGCCAAGGAGTACATAGCTGCAAAAAATGATCTGAACGGCAGCCTTATATTGAGCCGGTTTACCGGCGCGGCGCGGGAACTTACCGATGCAATCGAGATCAATCCCTATTCGGTGGAAGAATTTGCCGCCAGCATAAAACTGGCGGTCGATATGCCGCCCCCGGAAAGGAAAAGGCGGATGGAGAATATGAGGAAGATCATCGCGGAAAATAATATTTATAAATGGGCCGGTAATATAATAACGGAGATGACTTCCCTGAGAAAGGCTTAAGTTCTTTTATCGTGACGCATCTTTTTTCGGCATGGGACAGCGTTAAGGCAAGAATCGGGGGAAAGAGACTCTGTCTTTTTTTGGATTGTGACGGCACTCTCGCGCCGATCGTTGATACTCCGTGCGGGGCGGCTATCCCGCAAAAGGTACGGGAAGCGCTGATAGTGTTATTACGGATGCCGTGGGTTAAGGTGGCGGTCATAAGCGGAAGGTCATTGCGTGATATAAAGGCCCTTATCGGAGTGGAAGGTATAATCTATGCCGGTAACCACGGCCTGGAGATAGAAGGTCCGGGCATCTCTTTTAAATGCGCGACGCCTCCGGGTTATGCGAAAAGCCTGGCGGAGATCAGAAAGCGCCTGGCGGATGAGTGCGCCGCCATGCCGGGCATCCTTCTCGAAGACAAAGGCCTGACGCTCGGCCTTCATTATCGTATGGCCGATGTGAGCGAAGCGGATTTAAAATCCGTTTTTCACAGGGTGACGTCTTCATATGAATCATCCGGAGTTGTGAAGACCGCTTACGGGAAGAAAGTCTTTGAGGTGAGGCCCGGAGTGGATTGGGATAAAGGCAGCGCGGTAAATTGGCTTATTGGGCGGGAGCGCTCTTTGGCGAAGGGAGAGGGCATCGCGGCAGTTTATATCGGAGACGACCGTACCGACGAGGATGCGTTTCGGGCATTGGGCAAAAGCGGAATAACCGTGAGAGTCGGCCAGGATCCCTCTTCCCTGGCCGAATATTACCTTGATGATACGGAACAGGTCTATCAGGTGCTTACGATGATAATAGGGCTTAAGAAGGGCTGATTATGGGGGAGATGGTACAGGCAAAGGAGCCGTTCAGGTTTTATACAAGGCTTCATCTTTCGGAACTTACGGGGTTCAGGGCCTCGAACCTGACCGAACTGCTGGAAATAATAAGGACGGTTTCGGGCTCATCCATATATCATCATACCCACCGTTTTTTACAGCAGCACCTGCAGTTTTCGCCTGAGCCGCCGAATGATTTCGCTTACTGGGTAACCAATATACTGGGCGAGAAAGAACTTGGCGAGAGGCTCGCCAGCATAGATACGGTAGAGTATCTTACATTAAGGGACCTGCGCGATAAGATAGCGGAAGTCATAAGTGATTATCTGGCGGAAAATCCGTCGGCCGCGCGGAGGTTTGCCGGAAAATACGATGATTTTTATTTTGTCAAATCGGTGAGCTTTATACTTCCAACCAATTATGTCGCCTCCAACCTGAAAGAATTCGCCGATATACTGGACAGGATCACGATAGACTCCGTATATTTTCACATATTCGAAGCCCGCTTGCGGCTGGAGAAGAAGACGAACGATTTTTCGTTCTGGGTGGAGACATCCATCGGGGATGCGGATCTCGCGAACAGGATAGCCAGGTTGGATCCCTATACGCATACACTGGAAGATCTCAGGCATACTCTTATTAAGATCGTAAAGAAGCGCATAAAGGATTGATATGGCAAGCATAGAAGAATATGCCCCACTTGTAGGCCAGGCGGTTATAGATGATCTCAGGCTGCTTGCCGAAAAGCTCAAAGGCAAGAAGATCCAGCTGATTAATTCAACTTCCGTCGGGGGAGGAGTCGCCGAGATATTGAACTGCATGGTCCCGCTATTGAGGGAGCTCGGCGTGAACACGAGATGGGATGTAATAAAAGGGGGAGAGCGCTTCTTCGAGGCTACCAAAAAATTCCATAACGCGCTGCACGGAAAGAGCGTCGATTTAACCGGAGAGGATTTCGATATATTCCTGGAGACCGGCCGCAAGAATATGGAAGACCTTGACACCGGTTCGGATATAGTGTTTGTTCACGATCCCCAGCCTGTTTCGCTGGTGGAAAAGAGGTCGGACAATAAGTGGATATGGCGCTGTCATGTCGATATTTCGAATCCCGACAGCAAGATCTGGAACTTTCTGATGGAATTCATAATAAAATATGATGCCGCCGTCTTTTCCGCCCCGAGCTTTGCCCACAGATTGGCCATCAGGCAGTTTCTGATATCTCCATCCATAGACCCGTTGAGCGATAAGAATAAAGAATTGCCGCCGGAGACCATCAAGGCGGTGGTGGAAAAATACGGTATTGTCAGGGATAAGCCTATAGTTACTCAGATCTCCCGTTTTGACAGGCTGAAGGACCCCATAGGCGTTATACAGATGTTCAGGCAGGTTAAGAAACGCATAGATTGCCAGCTTATTTTGGCCGGCGGAGGCGCGAGCGACGATCCCGAAGGAGTAAAAGTCCTTGAGGAGGTAAAGGCGGAAGCGGCAAAGGACAGCGATATCCATGTCCTTCTGATGCCGCAGAATGACATAGAAGTAAACGCCCTCCAAAGGGTGTCCGACGTTATTATTCAGAAGTCGTTGAAGGAAGGTTTCGGGCTTACGGTAGCTGAAGCTTTATGGAAAGCGAAACCGGTGATAGCTTCCAGCGTGGGAGGCATTCCCCTGCAGGTAAAGCATAAATATTCGGGGTTGCTCTGCCATTCGATTGACGGGGCAGCCTTTGAATTGAAACAACTCCTGAACAGCCCCGGATATGCCAAGAGACTGGGCGAGAACGGCAAGGAGCACATAAGGAATAATTTTCTTCTGACGCGCCATATCAAGGATTACCTCCTGCTCTTCCTGTCCCTTTATCACGGCGAGGATATAGTATATCTATGAGCCAGCCGGTAATAACCTTATACGTGTTTTTGGCGGCGTACCTGCTCTTTGTATTACTGCCGGCGAGGAGAGCCGTTGTCGCGGTAACCGCGGGAGTGGTTCTCATTTTCGCCGGCGCGATTTCCGTGCGCGACGCTCTCTATTCCGTTAATTGGAATGTAATGGGCATATTTGTGGGCATGCTCGTAGTAGCGGACGCGTTTATGGAGAGCCGCGTTCCCGCCTACCTCGCGGAGATCATAGTCGACAGGATGAAGAGCACTGCCTGGGCGATCCTCTCCATATGTATCCTGTCGAGTTTCATATCGGCATTTGTGGAAAATGTCGCCACAGTGCTCATAGTAGCGCCGGTGGCCCTGTCGCTGGCCAGAAAACTCAAGATCAATCCGGTAAAGATGATGATAGCGATCGCGATATCGAGCAATTTGCAGGGGACAGCTACCCTGATAGGGGATCCTCCAAGCATGCTTCTGGGAGGATTCGCGAAGATGAATTTCGCGGACTTCTTCTGCTATCACGGCCGCCCGAGCATCTTTTTTGCGGTTGAAATAGGGGCGATAGCCTCATTCGCGGTCCTCTATTTTATCTTCATGCATCTCAGGAAGAAAGCACAGCTGATACCCGTGGAAAGGGTTAGAAGCTGGGTGCCAACAGGACTGCTTGTATTGCTGATATTGATGCTGGCGGCATCGTCATTCTTCGATACGGGTTTTTCTTATCTGGCAGGCACGATCTGCATGTTATTCGGCGCGATATCGGTGGCCTGGAAAAAATTCATAAACAGAAAGCCGGTGCTGGGCGCTCTTAAGAAGCTTGACTGGGAGACCACTTTCTTTCTTGCGGGGGTCTTCATTCTTGTCGGAGCGGTAACGCTTACGGGCTGGATAGATAAGGCGGCCTTGTTTCTCTCCGGGATCGTCGGGCCCAATATTCTTCTGGCGTATGTCCTGCTTATTATCATGTCCGTGACCCTGTCCGCCTTTATCGATAATGTGCCCTTCCTGGCGGCGATGCTTCCGGTAGCGATATCGATGTCGGCAAAATTAGGCATCAAACCGCCGCTTTTGCTCTTCGGGCTCCTGATCGGCGCGAGCCTCGGAGGCAATATTACGCCTATCGGCGCGTCCGCCAATATAGTGGCCTGCGGCCTGCTCAAGAAAGAAGGTTACGAGGTCAGGTTCGGGGAATTCATGAAGATAGGGGTGCCGTTTACGCTTGCCGCAGTAATTGCGGCAAGCATCTTCGTGTGGTTTGTGTGGGGCGGGTAAGACGTTAACAGTTTCACCTTTTAAGTTTATCATGATATAATAATGGACTTAATTAATAAGATCTCTCACTAAAGCTCGAGATTATCGTCTTGAGTGAAACGGGGGACAATAAGGAGGTTTTTATGAGATTCGGGAAAACTATGCTGATATTCTGCGCCGTGATAGCGGTTATAGCCGCTCTTGCAATATTCACCGGCAGGGTGACCAGCGCCCAGGCCGCCGGCGATGACAACAGCCAGGTAACAGTAAAACTGGACAAGATCCTTAATAATCAGCAATCCATCATGACAGAGTTGGCTTCGATAAAAGAAGAATTAAGAATAATAAAAATAAGAGTCACGCAGGCCCAATAGTAAAGTACGCCGTATGCGCCACAATGCGCAAGGAGTCATATGGCCGGAGAGCATGTTTCATATATAGTGGCATTTACAGCCGGAGTGTTGACATTCCTGTCGCCATGTATCCTGCCGCTTATACCGTCATTTATAGCCTATATAGCGGGAGTATCGTACAACCAGCTTAAACACGAGACGAAAGATGTCAGGATAAAGACTATTTCACACACACTTCTTTTTATTGCCGGATTTTCGATGATATTCATCCTTATGGGACTTACCGCGACGGCCATCGGCAAAGCATTGTTTGCGTATCAGAAATTCATCAGGATAGGCGGAGGCTTGCTTATCATATTCTTCGGCCTTACCCTGGCCGGGGTGCTGAAATTCGCCTTCATGGAAAAAGATCATCACATGAGTGTGCATGCAAAGAAAGCCTCATACCTGGGATCTTTTCTCGTCGGCATTACATTCGCGGCGGCGTGGACGCCGTGCGCTGGCCCCATATTCGGGTCGATCCTGGTCATCGCCGGCACGGAAGGCAATATAATCGAAGGAGTGAAGTTATTAACGCTATATTCGCTGGGGATAGGGGCGCCGTTCCTTATAACGGCCTTCGCGATGCATTCGTTCCTGGCATATTTCAACCGTTTCAAATCGGTTATGGCCAATATAAACAGGATAGCCGGCATATTACTGATAATCATAGGGATGCTGATAATAACCGATTCGCTTAACGTCATTTCCGAGAAGGCGCTCAGCATCTTCATGAAATAAGGAGAATAGCTTGATATGAGGAAGAAAATTTTTCTGAAAGCGGTATCATTGATACTGCCTGCGTTCATGCTTGTAGCCTGTTCGGGTTCGCTCGGGATCGCATCACCGGCGGCGGATCTCAGCCTCCGGGATATGAACGGCAATATGGTCAATCTTTCGGACCATAAGGGTAAAGTCATAATACTCGATTTTTTTGCCACGTGGTGCCCGCCATGCAGGCAGGAGATACCGGACTTTGTCGACCTGCAGAACAGGTATGGCGGCCAGGGCTTTGTCATGATAGGGGTGTCATTATCAAGGCCGGACGATACAAGGCCGTTCGCGGAAGCGCTCGGCGTGAATTATACGGTTATGATAGCGGATAGAAAGACGGTCTCCCTTTACGGCCCGATAAGAGCTATTCCCGTGACATTCGTGATAGGCAAAGATTTTAAGATAGCCAGGAAGTATATAGGGTACAGGCCCAAGGAAGTTTTTGAAAAAGACATAATCGAGCTCCTTGCCAAATAGAAAGGGAATAGCCGTGAAGGATAAAATAGAAAAGGCATTAGCCAAGGTGAGATTGGCGCTGCAGCAGGACGGCGGTGATATTGAGCTTGTGGCTATTGAGGACGGAGTGGTCAAGGTCCGCCTGAAAGGCGCATGCGCGGGTTGTCCTATGAGCCAGATGACGCTTGCGGGATTCGTCGAGAGAGAGCTTAAGGGCGCCGTGCCCGAAGTGAAGAGGGTCGAAGCGGTTATGTAGCTTGTTTTACCAGGGTCATATTCCCGCCGAAAAGAGGCAGGCATGATAATAACAAAACAAAAAGAGTTGCAGGATATACTGGAGGCGCTCAAAGGGCAGACGAAAGTCTTTATCGTCGGGTGCGGAGAGTGCTCCGCGACCTGTAAGACAGGCGGGGAAGAGGAAGTTAAGAAGATGAAGGGCGTTCTTGAGCATGCCGGAAAGAAGGTTACCGGTTATTGCGTGCCGTCGGCGCCATGCATAGCGGCCAAGGTGAAGCTGGATTTCGCGAAAAACCGGAAGGCTATAGAGGCTTCCGATGCCGTGCTGGTCCTTGCCTGCGGCCTGGGCATACAATCGGTCAATGAAAACCTGCGTTCGGATAAACCGGTGCATGTCGGATGCGATACTTTATTCATGGGGCAGGTGGGAGCCGATAATGCTTTGCTTGAACGCTGCGCCGCCTGCGGCAACTGCGTTCTCGAGTTTACGGGCATGATATGCCCGGTGGCGCGCTGCCCGAAAGGGCTCCTGAACGGCCCCTGCGGCGGGCAGGATAAAGGCAAATGCGAAATTGACAGGGACAAAGATTGCGCCTGGATCCTAATATACAATAACCTGAAAAAGAAGAACAAACTGCATCTTTTGAAGCGGATAAAACCGCCTATAGATCATTCGAAGTCATTGAGGCCGCGCAGGATCACCTTAAGCTAGGATGCGATAGTTATGAGAAAAGTCTATCTGGATAACAATGCCACGACGAGGATGCGCGAAGAGGTCCTCGACGCGATGATGCCTTTCTATAAAGACGTCTATGGCAATGCTTCGAGCATCCATCAGTTCGGAAGGCGCTCGAGAGCCGCGGTGGATAAAGCCAGGCAGGATGTGGCGAGGCTTATTGGCGCTTCAAGCCCGGAGGAGATAATATTTACATCCGGCGGGACAGAGTCGGATAACTTCGCCGTAAAGGGAGTGGCGCATGCGTTACGGAGCAAGGGAGACCATATAATAACGACTTCCGTTGAACATAGCGCGGTGTTAAATACATGCAAAGCGCTGGCAAAGGACGGATATAAAGTCACTTACCTGCCGGTCGACGGATACGGAATAGTCAATATCGACGACCTTAAAAAGGCGGTCACCGCCAAAACGATCCTCATCAGTATAATGTACGCCAATAATGAGACCGGAACGGTCGAGCCGGTTGCCGAGATAGGCGCGCTGGCTAAAGAGAAAGGCATCTGTTTCCATACCGATGCCGTTCAGGCCATCGGCAAGATAGCGTTCGATGTTAAGAGCCTGCCGGCAGACCTCCTTTCTATATCGGCGCACAAGATATACGGCCCGAAAGGCGCAGGCGCGATATATGTGAGAAAAGGCACAAAGATCGACGCTATCATGCATGGCGGACATCACGAGATGAATAAGAGGGCTGGCACCGAGAATGTAGGCGGCATCGTCGGGCTGGGGAAAGCCGCGGAGCTTGCCGCAAAAGAGATCTCCGGCGAGCCCCGGAAGCTTATGGAGCTGCGCGACTACCTGTATAAAGGCATTACGTCGAAGATCCCGCACACAAGGCTTAACGGCCACCCCGAGAAGAGGCTGCCGAATACCATGAATGTCGGCTTCAAGTATCTGGAAGGCGAATCGATCATGCTCAATCTCGACATGGAGGGAGTAGCTGTCTCGACCGGATCTGCCTGTACATCTGGCACGCTCGAGCCGTCGCATGTCCTGACCGCCATGGCTATTGACGCGGCCGATGCGCAGGGATCGATACGTTTTTCGCTCGGAAGGGACAATACGAAAGAAGACATGGATTATGTACTCTCGGTCCTGCCGCCCATCATACAGAGGCTGCGCGAGATGTCGCCTTTATACGAAAAGGGGAAATAGGATGGAAGGGCAGTATTCCGATAAAGTTATGGAGCACTTCAGAAATCCGCGTAATGTCGGTGAGATCGCCGACGCTGACGGCATAGGTAATGTCGGCAATCCTGTCTGCGGAGACATAATGCGGCTGTACATAAAAGTTGATCCGAAGGACGAAATCATTACCGACGCAAAATTCAAGACATTCGGATGCGGCGCCGCTATAGCCACTTCGAGCATGGTAACCGAGCTTGTAAAGGGGAAGACGATCGAAGAGGCGCTTAAGATATCGAATCATGCCGTAGCGGAAGCCCTGGGAGGGTTGCCCAAGATCAAGATGCACTGTTCGGTCCTGGCCGAACAGGCTCTCGTGGGCGCCATAAACGATTACCTTAAAAAGCACGGCAAGCCTCCGATAGCCAAGAATTTCAAAGACGAGCATGAAGCAT
This sequence comes from Candidatus Omnitrophota bacterium, assembly GCA_016935115.1. Lineage (GTDB taxonomy): Bacteria > Omnitrophota > Gorgyraeia > 2-01-FULL-45-10 > 2-01-FULL-45-10 > CAIMPC01. The sequence goes on from JAFGRN010000025.1 coordinate 14,332, forward strand.
AAGATACGGCATCATATCAGGCAGAAGATAAAGTCCTATTCGGCGCTTGAAAAGCTGGAAAAGAGTGCTATAATAAAGGAAAAGCTGTTTAACGAAAAGGAGTTTGAAAAAGCAACGCTCGTGATGTTTTATGTCTCGTTGAAGGATGAAGTGAATACTGTATCCATGATCGACGAGGCAATAGAGATGGGGAAGAGAGTCTGCGTACCTGTGATACTGAAAGAAGAGAAACGGCTGATTGCAGGCGAAATCAAGGATAGGGAAAGAGATTTGGAAAAACAGCACTTTGGAATCTACCAGCCGATCGCTGGGCATGTGAAAGAGGTTCCGTTAGAAGATATAGATCTGGTCGTCGTGCCGGGCATAGCCTTCGATAAAGATAATGTCAGGCTGGGCCGCGGACATGGATACTACGACCGATTCCTGTGCGGTTTACCAAAGAAGACCAGGACCATAGGGCTTGCTTTTGACTTCCAGGTCCTGGACTGCCTACCCAAAGACTCTCACGATATTCCCGTCTGGAAGACCATCACAGCGTAATACTCAGTCAGACAATTAGGTAGTTTGCCGGTTAGCCTGTTTGCCGGTTTTTGAACTCATTAACCGACAAACTGACAAACATTGTTTAACAACACGGGAGGGACGGACCATGCATCAGGAAAACACAATAATCTACATAGGCCTTGCCGGGATCGCCGCTGTGGCGTTTTTCGTGCTCGGTTATTTCATCCGCAAGTTTCACGCGAAGAGCAAAGTCAAGCATGCCGAAGACAAGGCCAAGAAGATGCTCGACACCGCCAAGGTGGATGCCGATAAGCTGCGTCATGAGGCGGAGCTCCAGTCGAAGGATATACTGCTGAGGCTCAGGAGCGAATTTGAGAAGGAAACGAAAGACCGCCGCCAGGAATTGATAATCCTGGAGAAGAGGCTCCTGCAGAAAGAGGAGAACTTAGACCGCAAAGTCGACATGCTCGATCGCAAGGACAAGGAGAGCGAAAGGCGCGAAACCTCTTTGGCGGAGAAGGAGAAGCAGATCAATTTGAAGGACAGGGAGATAGAGAGGCTGCTGCAGGAGGAAAAAGAGAGATTACAGAATATCTCCGGCATGACGAGAGACGAGGCCAGGGGCCTTCTCCTGAAGAAGCTCGAGGATGAGGTAAAGCAGGAGTCGGCGATATTTATCAAAAGAAGCGAAGAAGAGGCCCGGGAAAAGGCCGATAAAGAGGCGAGGAAGATAGTGGGGCTGGCTATACAGCGCTGCGCGGCCGACCACACGGTCGAGACGACGGTGAGCGTGGTTAACCTTCCGAGCGACGAGATGAAGGGCAGGATAATCGGCCGCGAAGGGCGCAATATAAGGGCGCTCGAAATAGCCACCGGCATAGACGTTATCATAGACGATACGCCGGAGGCGGTCATACTCTCCGGATTCGATCCGATAAAGCGCGAGATAGCAAAACTCTCGCTCGAAAGGCTCCTTCAGGACGGCAGGATACATCCGGGCAGGATCGAGGAGATCGTCGAGAAGGTCAAGAAAGAGATGGACAATAAGATACGGGAGGAAGGGGAGAAAGCATTGTTCGATACAGGGCTGCACGGCGTGCATCCCGAGATCGTCAAGCTCCTCGGCAGGCTTAAATACAGGACGAGTTACGGGCAGAATGTGCTGCAGCATTCGAAGGAAGTCGCGTATCTTATGGGGGTAATGGCGAGCGAATTGAAACTCGATTTCAATCTTGCCAAGCGTATCGGGTTATTACACGATATAGGCAAGGCAGTGAGCCACGAGGTAGAAGGGACGCATTCGAAACTCGGCGCGGATCTTGCCAGAAAATACGGTGAATCCGAAAATATATGCCATGCCATAGAGGCCCATCATCAGGATATCGAGCCGAAGACGCTTCTGGCCGTGCTGGTGCAGGCCGCCGATGCGGTGAGCGCTACGAGGCCTGGCGCGCGCCGCGAGACGCTCGAGACATATGTCAAGAGGCTCGAGAAGCTTGAATCCATAGCCGATTCGTTCAAGGGAGTGGCGAAGGCTTACGCGATACAGGCGGGCCGCGAGATACGGGTCATGGTACAGCCGGAGAAGGTGACCGATGCGCAGGCGGCCGTAATGGCGCGCGACATTACAAAAAAGATTGAAGAGGGCCTTGAATATCCGGGCCAGATAAAGGTTACAGTTGTCCGCGAAACGAGGGCGGTTGAATACGCGAAATAAGGAGCTTGTGTGAAGATACTCTTTATCGGTGATGTGGTAGGCGAGCCTGGCAGGCGGGCCATAGAAAAGCTGGTCCCAAAGATCATGGCGCGGGAGAAGACGGACTTTGTAATCGCCAACGGCGAGAATGCGGCGGGAGGGTCCGGGATTACGCCCGCTATCGCCAATGAGCTCTTCGGCCAAGGGGTAGATGTTATCACGAGCGGCGACCATATCTGGAAGAAGAAAGAGATCGTCGAGGAACTCGGAAGCGATAAGAGGGTGCTGCGCCCGGCCAACTATCCCGCCGGGGCGCCGGGATTCGGCTACGGTGTTTTTGAATCCGGATCCGGGATTAGTATCGGGGTGATAAATCTCGTCGGCCGCGTATTTATGCAGGCGGTCGAGTGCCCGTTCAGATCTGCCAGGGAGATCGTAGAGAAGATAAAGGCGAGGGCGCGCGTCATTATCGTGGATATTCATGCCGAAGCGACGAGCGAAAAGATAGCGCTGGGTTACTACCTCGATGGCACTGTGAGCGCGGTGCTCGGTACCCACACTCATGTGCAGACAGCTGACGAGAAAATCCTCGCAGGCGGCACCGCATATATATCGGATGCGGGGATGACCGGCCCGTTCGACGGAGTGATAGGCCGCGATAAAGAGCAGATCCTGAAGCGCTTCATTACCCAGTTACCGACCAAGTTCGAGATGGCCGGGGGCGACATACAGCTCCACGGCGTTATCATTGACATAGACGATAAGACGGGCAGGGCAGAGTCGATCAAGCGGGTGCAGGAGAAGCTGGCGGGGTAGGGGATTTTTCGGCCACATCCACCACGGATGTGACCAAGCGACCACCTTCCGCTTGCCGCGAATGTGCATAGGCGTGCACATTCGCTGTGAAAAAATCTTGATGGCCAGTCAACCCGGACTGACAGCAAACTCTTGACAGGTTTGCCTGGCCTTGCTA
>JAFGRN010000026.1 GCA_016935115.1 Candidatus Omnitrophota bacterium
CTGGCGTCGGACCGCTCGCGCGAAAGGCCGTGAAATGCCCCTACCACTTTCAGAGTGGCCTGGGTTACAGGCTCCTCGAAATTGCCTCCGGCGGGGCTCACCGTGCCGCCTATGGTGACCGACCCGAGAGAGCCGTCGTAAAGCCTGACCGCTCCGGAACGCTCATAAAATGAGGCGATCCGCGACTCGAGATAGGCGGGAAACGCTTCTTCGCCGGGTATCTCCTCCAGGCGGCCGGACATCTCCCTCATCGCCTGAGCCCATCGCGAGGTCGAGTCGGCCAGAAGAAGCACATTGAGGCCCATCTGGCGGTAGTATTCGGCAATGGTCACTGCGGTATAGACGCTCGATTCGCGCGCGGCCACCGGCATAGAGCTCGTATTGCAGATTATGACCGTCCTGTCTATGAGCGCCTTTCCGGTGCGGGGGTCTATTATCGACGGAAATGTTTTGAGGGTCTCCACGACTTCGCCGGCCCTCTCGCCGCAGGCCGCTATGACGACGATATCGACCTCGGCATGCCTGGCTGTAAGCTGCTGCAGGACCGTCTTGCCGGCGCCGAACGGACCTGGAACACAATATGTGCCTCCTATAGCGACCGGGAAGAGGGAATCAATTAGCCGCATCCTGGTGACAAGCGTGGAATGCGGCTTCAGTTTTTCGGCGTAAGCTTTTATGGGTATCTTGACCGGCCAGTTCTGGCGCATGAATACGTCGCAGCGCCTGCCTTCCTTATCCTTAAGGCAGGCAACGGCTTTCGTAAGATCATACCTGCCGTGCGGAGCGACGCTCGCGGCTTCCCATACTCCCTGAAGAGAGAATGGCGCCATTATGTAATGCTTGAATATCTTCTCCGGGACAAAGCCTATGCGGTCGCCGGCGCGGATATGCGCGCCCTCTTTTACGAGAGGAGTAAATTCCCACTCTTTACGCTTGGGCAATGCCTCCAGATACACACCGCGCTTAAGGAAGAACCCACACTGCTCCGCAAGCTGCGGCAGGGGGTTCTGGAGGCCGTCAAATATCTGGCCGAGAAGGCCGGGGCCGAGCTCCACAGACAGAAGCTCGTCGGTAAATTCCACCGTTTCGCCTACGCTTAATCCTATGGTGCTCTCATATACCTGGGCCTCGGCGATATCGCCATTGACGCGTATGACTTCGGCCTTCAGCCGCTCATCGCCATGGATAACATAGGCCACTTCGTTCTGGACGATAAAAGACGCCGTCCGGATCTTTATCATATTGCCGCTGACCGCTTCTATCCTGCCTGTTCTCTTCATCGGCTTAATACCTCTTCCAGTGTTTTACGCGCGTCCGCTGCGCCTGCGGCGTCCCACTTCTCAAGTATAAGGAGCTTACAGGCATAAGTTATAAGAAAATCCAGGTCAAAGTAATGGCCCATGGAAAGCTCGTCGAGGTAACGCCACCTGTCCGTATCGAGCGCCATTTCGGATTCGACGGGCGAAGGCTTTCTGTAGGCATTGATGGCGGCATGGGCATAGTACGCGGATTCCGGGCTCCCGTCGGGGCGCAGGTATTTCGCCGGATCCGACTTCCTGCGCAATGAGCGTATCTTTACCAGTTCGTTGCGGATCATCGTATCGAACGCGCGCCATTTTCTTAATGTCTCGTTACAGCTATCGCGGGCTATCCTTTCCGGATGCCGCACGCTCTCCACGGCGGCGAGGTCTTCGGCGGAAATAAAATTGGAGCAGCGCCTGAGAAAACTATCGAAACTGAAAGGCGGCTTGACGCGCATGACGAGCGACGGCAGGCTCGATATCAAATAGACGTAAAAACTCTCCATCAGACAACCTCTAAGTGTTCCCGGCTTCTTTCATTATCTCCGCAAGGCCTGTCTTAAGCTGCGAAGCGAGATATTCGGCCAATGCCTTATCGCTGAAATCAAAATAGGATTTACCGCTGTCATAGCTTATGAGAAAACCGCCGCGGATGTCCGATGTCGCCATGAGCGTTATGCCCTTCTTCGCTTCCTGCCCGAGTTCCGAAAAGAGCTCCTTCTCGACCTTCTCCAGGTCTTCTTTACGCAAAGATACGACGATCTGTTCCTTATGGGAGCCGCAGCTCTTAATGGCCGAGGCAAGGATCTTCGCCAGGTCACCGGGAGCAAGCGCTTTATGCAGATGCGCCCTTACGAGCTGTTCAAGCATGGCCGAGATCTCCGCCCGCAGGGAGAGCATAGTATCACGGGCAACCTGCTTTATGGATTTCTTCGAGCCCTCCTCGAGCGTCTTTATCTCTTCTTTCGCGTCAGCCAGCATGCGCGCGGCTTCCATTTCGGCATTCTTCACGATCTCTTCGGCGCGCTTTCCCGCAGAAGCCTCTATCTCTTTCGCCTTATCCTCGCCGGCCTTAACTCCGTCGCGCTGTATCTTCTCGATAAGTTCCTTAAGTTCCTCTGCCATGCCATTCTCCTATTTCCTGGAGCCGGGCTTCACCGCCTGGCTTCCCGATTTGCACATAGGGCAATCTTCTTCTTTATAGGTAAGCGCCGAGACCTTCGCGAGGGACTCGAATCTCACCCCATAGTCCGGCTTCACGCTCGATCTGTCTATTATGCTCGCTACTCCGGCGACTATGCCGCCGTTGGCCCTGACGACATCCATCACCTCTTTTGTGGAGAGCCCGGTAGTAACCACATCCTCCACGACCAGCGCCTTCTCCCCCGGCTGTATGCTGAAACCCCTGCGGAGAACCATCCTGCCGTCTTCGCGCTCCGTAAAGATTCCACGTACCCCGAGCGCGCGGGCAACTTCGTAAGAGAATGTTACGCCTCCGAGCGCGGGCCCCACGACAAGGTCGATCTTCAGGCCAGCGAATTTCGCGGCAAGCGCCGCGGCCATCTTCTCCGCTATGGCCGGATACTGCAGAACCAGCGCGCACTGAAGGTACCTGTCGCTGTGAAGGCCGCTGGATAATTTGAAGTGGCCGCTTAAAAGGGCGCCTTTTTCCTCGAATACTTTTATGACTTCTTCCTGTTTCATGCTCACGAGCGCATCTCTTCCAGTATCTTTCTCGCCGCGGCCGCCATATCTTCGGCGGCGGTTACGGGACGGCCCACCACTATGTAGCTGGCGCCCGCGGATACGGCTTCCTTCGGCGTAGCCACCCTCTTCTGGTCTCCCTTCGCGGCCCATTCCGGGCGCACGCCGGGAGTCACTATCAGAAAATCCCCGCCCAGAGCCTCTCTCAGAGGTTTTATTTCGGAAGGCGAGGCCACAACACCGTCGAGCCCCGCCGACCGCGCGAGTTTTGCCAGGGTCAGTACCTCATTGTTCATAGTATCACTTACTCCCACTTTCTTCAAGGCCATTTCGTCCATGCTTGTAAGGACTGTAACGGCTATTACGGCGCTCTTCGGCGCCTTTAACCTCTTCGCTTCCTCTTCGGCCGCCTCGGCGGCCCTCTTCATCATGTCATAGCCGCCCAATGCGTGCACATTGAAGACCGATACGCCCATCCCGGCAGCGGCGGCGGCGGCTTTTCCGACGGTATTCGGTATATCATGGTACTTAAGGTCGAGAAAGACCCTGCAGCCCCTCTTTAGGACGTCCTTTACTATCGCGGGCCCGCACGATGAGAAGAGCTCAAACCCTATCTTGAAGAAATTGACCTCTTTCTTCAGCGTATCTACCATAGACAGCGCCTTATCGGAACTATCCGTATCAAGCGCTATTATCAGCTTATCTTTAGGATCCATCCATCACCCCAGTTTTATCGCTCCGACAAGTTTCCTGACATCGCCTATCTTATGTTTAGAGAGGTACTTCTCCAGCCCCCTGACAATCTCCGCCGGAGAGCGCGGATCCACAAAGTTCGCTGTGCCGACCTGCACGGCTGCCGCGCCCGAGAGCATGAACTCAACCGCATCCCTCCAGCCCATTATGCCGCCTATCCCGACTATCGGTATATCGACCGCTTTCGCGGCTTCCCAGACCGCCCTCAAACTGAGCGGCTTTATAGCGGGGCCGCTCAATCCCCCGATGATATTGCCCAGCCGGGGCCTCATCGTCTCCGCATCAATAGCCATCCCTATGAATGTATTGCATAGGGCGATCGCGTCGGAGCCTCCCGCTTCCGCCGCGGCCGCAAATATCTTTACGTCGGTGACATTGGGCGAGAGCTTCGTTATTACAGTAAGGGGCGTGGCTTCGCGCACCGCTTTCACTATACCGTAAACCGCCTTCTCGCTATGCGCGAAAAGGCCCTCATCGACGCCGTGTACTACATTCGGGCAGGAGAGGTTCAGTTCGAGCGCATCGACGCGGCGGCATTTCGACAATCGCGCGGCCAGTTTCTTAAAATCGTCTTTCGTATCGCCCGCTATGCTGACTATGACGCGTGTCCCGGCGCCGTCGAGCTTCGGAAGCTTGTTTTCGATCATGTCGTCGAGGCCGCCGTTCTCCAGGCCGATCGAGTTGAGCATCCCGGAGGCAGTTTCATAGATACGCGGCGGAGGATTGCCGACCCTCTTCTTAAGCGTTATCGTCTTGAGCACGACCGCCCCGAGCCTGTCTATATCGGCGAGCTCCCCGTATTCAAATCCCCACGTGCCCGATGCCGCCATCACCGGGTTTTTCAGTTTTAACTTTCCTATGCCGACCGAAAGGTTCACCACGCTATCTCCTCCGCGTTAAATACCGGGCCGTCCTTGCATACCATCTTATAACCATCTCTTGTTTTTACCGGGCAGCCGAGGCATACGCCCACGCCGCAGGCCATCCGCTCTTCCAGCGAGACCTGGCATGGGATGCCGTGTTCCCGGGCAATACGGCTTACGGCTTTCAGCATGCCCATCGGGCCGCATGAATAAATCGCCGTATTGCCGGATGTAAGCCCGTTGCCGAGAATATCTTTAAGTATATCCGTGATAAATCCCTTCCTGCCCCTGGACCCGTCTTCCGTCGAAACGCTGACCCGGGCGCCGTATTTTCTAAACTCACCCTCGCACATTACATGGCTTTTGGTCTTTGCCCCGATAAGGACCTGCATGCCGGCGGCGGCAGTTTTGTCGCGCGAAAGTTTTCCTGCCAGCGCCACGAGCGGCGCCACTCCTATTCCGCCCGCGACAAGAATATTGGCCGCGCGGCCTTTCTTTATATCAAATCCGCTGCCAAGCGGCCCTATTATATCCAGAGATTCGCCTGCGCGCTTCGCGGAGAGAAGCTTCGTTCCCGCGCCCACTACCTCATAGAATACTTCGATTCCTCCAGGCACTATGTTGTGGACTCCGAGCGGCCTGCGCAGGAGGGGATCCTCCCCTCGGGCACACCTTATCTCGACGAACTGGCCAGGCCTGGAGCCGGCGGCCAGATATGCCGAAGCAAGCCTCATTTTATAAAAACACGTCCCGGCTTTTTTGTTCGATACTATCTTTGCCCTAAGCTGTTTCATGCGCATGCCTTTACAGTGCCATAAACCCCGTCATAACCAGGCTCGATCTTTACAGCTCCTTTACGCGCATTCATTATGCCGCGCGCGACTTTCGGGGGACAAGCCTCCTTCAGCTCTTCCTCCTCGGCCTCTATGAGCGCCCTGATCTCACCGCCCAGCGCGCCGGTTATCCTGCGGTATTCCGCCGATACTTTTTTCGACGCGCCGCGCGCGCCCAAGGCTTCCGATATTATATCCGCGAGAGCGATGACCCGTTTGTACGGAGGCCTTGAAGCGGACGTATACCCTACGGGCCTGTCGGCAAGCTCCTCTACCCTGTGCATTACGCCGGCCTTCAGGGCCTTGCCGCAAGCGGGACAGGCATTCCCGGAGGAGACCGCTTCCCCGGGCGACAATCTTATGCCGCACGCCCTGTGGCCGTCCCAGTGGTACTTCCCCTGTTCCGGGAAAAATTCTATGGTATAGAGAAAGCGTTTCGTATCCTGTTTTTTCAGTATATTTACAAGGCCTTTATAATCTATCCTGCCCGAAAAGACATTGGCTTCCCTGCCAAGTTTCGACGGTGAATGCGCGTCGGAATTCGATATAAGGCTTACCCTGTCGAGATCCGAATACCGCCAGTTCATGCCGGGATCGCTCGAAAGCCCCGTCTCTGCGGCAAATATGCGGGATGTCTCATCCTCGAAGCATTCTTCGAGCGATTCAAACCCGGACACGGCGCCCAAAACTCCGAAGTGCGGCGTCCAGATGTGGGCCGGCACGATGAAAATCTCCGGGTCCACTTTCTCCAGCAGTTTCGCCATCCTGCGGCAATCGAGTTTCAGTATGGGCCTGCCGTCGGAAGCGAGCCTGCCGTATTCCGAAAGCGCCTTACCCGCCTCTTCGGCCGATCTTATGCAGGGGGCGAAGATGATATTGTGCACTTTCCGCGTCCTGCCGGCCTTGCGGTATATATTGGATACTTCCGCCGTGAGAATGAACTCTATCCCGCCGTACGAATATGAGCGGCCCTCTTTCACCAGGTTCCGTTTTAATTCTTTAATCCACTTCGGATGCGTGAAATCGCCCGTCCCCAGCATGGAGATGCCCTTGATGGCGGCCCACGAGGAGAGCGCCTTTATGTCCATATCCCGCGAAGTCGCCAGGGAGTATTTTGAATGGATATGGAAATCCGCTATAAACATGGCTGTCTGTACTCTTCGTCCTCCATTACGCGTTTACCGCCGACGAATACATCGGTAACTTTTCCTTTTAGGCTCCATCCGATAAATGGGGAATTCTTTGATTTGGATTCTATTAATTCTTTCTTATATATATATTCTTTATTCGGATCGATTATGACAATATCCGCCGGGGCTCCTTTGCTTAAAGTGCCCGCCTTTAGCCCCAGGATCTTCGCCGGATTATACGATAATTTCGAGATGAGACCGCTCCATGACACTATCTTGCTGTCCACAAGCTCCATTATCGAAAGGCTGAGCGCGGTTTCGAGGCCTATCACGCCGAACGGCGCGTAATCGAATTCCACGTCTTTCTCCGAATCCGTATGCGGGGCATGGTCGGTAGCTATAGCGTCTATCGTCCCGTCAGCAATGGCCTTCCTCAAGGCATCGGCGTCTTCTTTGGAACGAAGAGGAGGATTCATCTTCATGTTAGTGTCATATGTGACGCAGCAATCTTCGGTAAGCGCGAAATAATGAGGCGCCGTCTCCGCGGTCACCCTGACTCCGGCGGATTTTGCCCTGCGTATAAGCTCGACGGATTCCTTGCAGCTAACATGGCATATATGCACCGCGGCGCCGGTTTTCGCGGCAAGCTCTATGTCGCGGGCCACTATCTCGTACTCTGACGCGGAGCTTATCCCCTTCAGGCCCATCTTCGTCGAGATAAAACCCATGTTCACGACTCCCTGCGCCGAAAGCTTCGCGTCTTCGCAGTGGCACATGACCGTAACCGCATCGAGCGCCGCGGCCTTAAGCGCGTCTTCCATCAGGGCGCTGTCGGCAACGGACGATCCGTCATCGGAGACGGCCACAGCGCCGGCTTCCTTCATCTTCGCGAAATCGGCTATCCTCTTCCCCGCCCGGGAGAGCGTTATGGCGCCGGCGATGGCGACATTGCAGAGCGCGTCTTTCGCGACGATATCCCTGACGCGCCTTACCACTTCCGGGCTGTCAATGGCGGGCTCCGTGTTCGGCATGCATGTAACGGTCGTAAAACCTCCCCGCACCGCGGCGCGCGTCCCGCTTGCGACGGTCTCTTTATCCTCCCTGCCCGGCTCCCTCAGGTGCGCGTGAAGATCCACAAGCCCCGGCGCCACTATCCTGCCTTTGGCATCGATAACCTTATCGCATTTTTCCGTGAGGGACTTCTCCGCTTTTTCTATGCTACCTCCCGCCACCAGTATATCGAGCTCCCCGTCGATCTTATTCGCGGGATCAATGACCCGTCCGTGTTTTATGATATACCTCATCTCTGTCCATCCTTCGCGGTCGAAACCAGATACAGCACGGCCATCCTTACCGCTATTCCGTTCGTTACCTGATCGAGTATAACGGAATTCTTCCCGTCCGCGACTTCGCTCGACATCTCTATGCCGCGGTTTATCGGGCCGGGATGCATCACCACTATATTCTTCCCGCACCCGGCGAGCTTCTCGGATGTTATGCCGTATCTTTTGAAATATTCCAGCTTTGAGGGAAATGCCACCGCCGAATCCCTCTCAAACTGCATCCTCAGCACATTGATGGCATCCGCCCCATCGAGTGCCTCGGCGAGATCGTTCGTCGCCTTAACGCCGAATTTTTCTATTCCCTCCGGGATGAGCATGGCGGGAGCGCAGACCGTCACTTTCGCTCCGAGCTTAGTGAACCCCCACATATTGGATCTCGCGACCCTGGAATGGGCTATATCTCCGATTATGCTGACTTTCAGGCCCTCTATCTTCCCCAGCTTCTCTTTCAGCGTGAACATATCAAGAAGCGCCTGCGTAGGATGTTCATGCCAGCCGTCGCCGGCATTGACGACGCTGGATGAGACCGAACGCGCGAGAATGTTGGCCGCGCCGCTGCAGTTATGGCGGACCACTATCGTGTCTATCTTCAGCGCCTCTATGTTCTTTCCCGTATCTATAAGAGTCTCGCCTTTCTTCACGCTCGACGATTCGGTGGCTATATTGATCACATCGGCCGAAAGGCGCTTTGCCGCCAGCTCAAAAGACGTCCTCGTCCTCGTGGATGGCTCATAGAAGAGATTGACCACCGTCTTCCCGCGGAGGGCCGGGACCTTCTTTATCTGCCTGGTCGTAACCTCCTTAAAGCTTCCGGCGGTGTAGAGTATGAATTCTATCTCCTCTTTCGACAGGTACTCAAGCCCGAGAAGGTCCTTCTTCTTCCATACGGATTTATTCAAGGCGATTTTGGTCATGATGGGGCCTTTTCGCACAACACGACTTCGTCCTTCCCGTCAACCTCGGAAAGTTTTACCTCCACCACTTCGTCTGCCGACGTCGGCACATTCTTGCCCACATAATCGGCGCGGATCGGAAGCTCCCTGTGCCCGCGGTCGATGAGGGCCGCCAGCTGTATCCGGCCGGGCCTGCCCAGGTCGACGAGCGCGTCGAGGGCCGAGCGTATCGTCCTTCCGGTGAATAGGACATCGTCCACCAGGACTATGTCCATGCCGTCTATATTAAAATCTATCTCCGTGGCATGGACCACCGGCTGTTCGGAGACCTGGGTAAGATCGTCCCTGTAGAGCGTTATGTCCAGCGCGCCGAGAGGCGGAGACTTCTTTGTTATCCGCGCTATCTTGGACACGAGGCGCACGGCAAGGTGCGCGCCCCTGTTCTTTATGCCTATTATGGCCACATTATCCAGGGAATCGAAGTGCTCGATGATCTCGTGGGCGATCCGCTCGAGAGCCTTGTCTATCGCATCCTTGTCCATAACCCTGGATTTTTCTTTCAAAGTCATATTAACCTCGTCATTCCACCGTGCCGGGCACAAAAAAACCCGCTTATCACAAACGGATAAACGGGTGTCATCATCTTATCTTCTCCTTTTCCGGCCTCTCTGGACCGGTCTTTAAAAGGTGAATTTTTATCTTCAATGCCTGCATTATACATCCTTTTAGGGTCAGTGTCAATCTTTATTTTCGCAGGGCCACCTCGGTTATAAGCCGCGCAAAAGCGGGGGCTGTTACCCGGAGCGAATATTGCTCTTCCGCTTTTTTGCGGCCAGCCCTGCCCATTCTTTCTCTTAACGCTCTATCATCACGAAGAGCCGCAAGAGCGCGCACCCAATCCTCGTTAGTCACGGCCAGAAACCCGCTGACCCCGCCTTCCACTATCTCTTCATTTACCCCTACCGGCGATGCCACGACAGGCAGGCCGCATGCCATATACTGTATGGCTTTTAACCCGCACTTTCCCTTTTCCCATAACCCGTCATCAAGCGGCATTATTCCCGCATTACAGTCCATCAGATCCCGCACTTCCGTGGTTTCCGACCACGGCCTGTTTTCAACTGGGACTCCCGGCAATTTTACATCCGGAGCGCCGATAATCACGACCCTGGCCTTCCCTTCCGCGCAGACCTTGGCGAGAGCGGGCACTATATCATTCAGATACTTGGATGTCGATGGCGAACCTATCCAGCCTATTGTAAAAACGGGATTGTCCCCGCGGGAGGTATCCTTATAGCGGTTCATGTCCACCACTGTCGGGATCATCTCGACACGACGCGCCGCCGCTTTTCCGGCGTAATCGGCCAGGAATTTATTGCCGCCTATGACAAGGCTGGCCCCGCGGATCACTCTGTCGATCTTGCCGCCGAAACAGGCCCTCACCAGCGCGTTTTTATTCCGGCTATATCTGTAAAAAACCGCGTCATCATAATTTACTATATACGGTATCTTCAAAAAGTTCAGCAGGGCTTCAAATACCGGGGGGAAGTAGGGTATGAGTTCATATTCTATAACTGCTATATCATATTTCCGGATGCCGCAGATAGCCGAGAGGCGCCTTATGAGAGCTCGCGCGCAGTCTCCGGCGGTGCCGCGTTTTAACGTGTAAAGGTGTTTAAGATAATCCGCGTCCGTCAGCGGCGATAGCTCGCACCGTATCCCGTGATCCTCAAAATACGGGAAGTACTGCAGGAACCTGTACCTGGTGCTTGCCCCTTCGCGCGAATATTTTGTGAAGAAGACCGCGTTTATCATATCACCACTATAAACTCCCCTTTTGGCGGCGTAGCGCTGAAATGCCCTATGGATGCCGATACCTTCTCCCGCCGTATCTCTTCGAACTTCTTCGTCAATTCCCTCGCAAGCACTATCTCTATGTCGCCGTAAACATCGAGGATGTCTTCCAGCAGCTTTACGATCCTGTGCGGCGACTCATAGAGCACAGCAGTCCTCTTCTCCTCCTTGAGCCTGCCGAGCTGGTTCTTCCTGCGGGTAGACTTATTGGATAAAAACCCTTCGAATGTGAAGCTGTCGGTCGGCTTCCCCGACGCGACCAGCGCCGTCAGGATGCCTGACGCACCCGGCACCGGCACCACAGGTATGCCGCCGTCTATGCACATCCGTATTATCCTGTATCCGGGATCGGAGATTCCCGGAGTGCCCGCGTCGGAGACGAGGGCCACCGACTTACCCTCCATGAGCGCCTTTACCAGATAGTCGGCTTTGCGGACCTTATTGTGTTCGAAATAACTCGTCATGGGGACGGTTATCTGATAACGGTCGAGAAGTATCTTCGTGTGGCGGGTATCTTCCGCTGCTATGAGATCCGCGGACTTCAGTGTGTCAATAGCGCGCAGGGTGATATCCGCGAGGTTTCCTATCGGAGTCGCGACGACATATAAAGTTCCCGGCATGGATCACTCCACGGTTACTGATTTGGCCAGGTTTCTCGGCTGGTCTATATCATATCCGAATTCGAGCGCAACATAATAAGCGAGAAGCTGCAGCGGGATCACCGTAAGAAGCGGGGAGAAGAGCTCCCTTACAGGCGGTATTTCGATGACATAATTCACGTTGTGATGCATTATCTCTTTATCACCCTCGGTAACCATGGCTATTACTATTCCGCCGCGCGCCTTTATCTCCTGCATATTGGAGAGCATCTTATCGTGCGTCTTTGCCTGCGTGGCTATGCAGACAACCCATGGGTTCTCGTCTATGAGCGCTATCGGCCCGTGCTTCATCTCTCCGGCCGGATAGCCCTCGGCGCTTATATAAGATATCTCTTTCAATTTAAGCGCGCCCTCGAGAGCGTTCGGATAATTGATATTCCGCGCAAGATAAAGAAAATATGATTTATTGTGTTTCGCGTGATAATACCTTTTGAATTCCTGGGCATACGCCGCCAGGGCATTATATTCCGACTTATATTCGCCGAGGAGCTCGTTCATAAGAAGCGCGCACTTTCCGAACTCTTTTATGAGAGACGTTATGCCCGACGCCGTTAAGGCCTTTCTGAGGGATGCGAGATAGATCGCGATGAGATAGAATATCGCCAGCTGGGCGGTATAGGCCTTGGTGGATGCCACGGCTATCTCGGGGCCCGCATGCGTGTATATGACCCCGTCGGCTTCCCTGGCTATGGAACTGCCGAGAACATTGCAGATGCCGAGCGTCTTACACCCGCGCCTTTTAGCCTCTCTCAATGCCGCGAGACTGTCCGCAGTCTCTCCCGACTGGGAGACGATCACAACCAGAGTATTTTTATCCAGGACAGGATCGCGGTAACGGAATTCGCTCGATGTATCGACATGGCAGGGTATCCTGGCGCATTCTTCTATGATATATTTTCCCGTTAAGCCGGCATGATACGCCGTCCCGCACGCCACTATCATTATATTCTTTAAGCTCCGGAATACCTTCGAAGGAATCTCAAGTTCGTTGAATACCACCCTGCCTTTATCTATCCTCTCCTCCAGCATATTCCTCAGGACATCTCCCTGCTCAAATATCTCCTTAAGCATAAAGTGCTTATAGCCGGCTTTCTCGGCCTGGCTTATATCCCACTTTATCCTCGACGGGCTCTTCCGCATATTGCGGCCGGAGAGGTCTTTTACGGATACGCCTCCCCTGGTCAGCGTGACGATATCATGATTATCGAGGTATATCACATCGTGCGTATAGTCAAGTATGGCCGGGACATCGCTTGCCAGGAAGTTTTCGCCCTTGCCGAGCCCGACGATAAGCGGAGAATCGCACCTGGCGCCTACTATCCTATAGGGCTCGTCTTCGTGTATTACGGCTATCGCGTATGAGCCTTTGACCATCTTTACCGTCCGGCGCACCGCTTCCTCCAGGTTTCCCTTATAGTGCTCCTCCACCAGATGCGAAAGGATCTCGGTGTCCGTTTCCGAGAGGAATTTATGTCCTTTTTTCTTGAGGTTTTTTTTGAGCTCCAGGTAATTCTCTATGATACCGTTGTGGACGACCGCTATCTTTCCCTTGCAATCGCGGTGCGGGTGGGCATTCTTGTGGGATGGAGCGCCATGGGTCGCCCATCTGGTATGGCCTATGCCGAGGGTCCCCGCCAAGGGGCGGCCGGAGAGTTCCGTCGAGAGGACGCTGAGCTTACCCTGCCTTTTGACAATGCTTATCTTGTGGCGGTTCAATACCGCTACGCCCGCGGAATCATAACCCCTGTATTCGAGCCGCTTCAGGCCCTTGAGCAGGATATCCTGGGCCTTCCTCTCTCCTATATATCCGACTATTCCGCACATATGCTAAATAAAACCTCTTTTTTGGTACATTATTTTACCACGCACCATCGTCATTTTTACATCAAAATCTTTGTCAAACAATATAAGGTCCGCGTCTTTTCCCTTCTCTATCGATCCTTTTGTGCCGTAAACGCCCGCCAGCCTGGCCGGATTCGCCGCGGCGAATTTCACGGCATCAGCAAGCGGCACGCCGCAATGCCGTACGGCATTCTTTACCGCTCCTATCATCGTGAGGTTTGAGCCCGCTATGGCGCCGTCAGCCAGCCTGTAAACACCTCCGGCCGGCTTTCTTCCGCGCGCTTCAGCCCGCACCGAATCGGTTATGAGAATGACGCTGTCCCTGTTCTTCATCGCAAGCGCCAGGCAAAGCCGCGCAGGCGATACGTGTATCATGTCTAATATTATTTCGATCGTTACCCGCTTATCCGTAAGGCAGGCTCCGGCAACTCCGGCATCCGAAGGGGATATGCGCCTCATGCCGTTAAAGAGATGCGTGGCATGGGTTATGCCGGCATCGATACCTTCCGCGGCCTCCCTGTAATTTGCGTCGGAATGTCCGGCGGAGGCGATTATCCTGTGTTTGCATAATATCCCGATAATTTCTCGGGAGCCTTCCAGTTCGGGCGCCAGCGTCACTATCTTCAATAACGGCGCGCATTGTTTAATTATTGCTCGAAGCCCGCTTTCAGAAGGCGGCAATATATATCTTCTGTCCTGCGCGCCGGCGCGTGACTTGTTTATGTACGGCCCCTCGAGCCTTAATCCTAGCACCATAGCGCCCAGCGGATCATCTTTTTTAAACTCACGGATGGCGTTTACTTTTTTGCGCAGGGCGGCGGGTGAAGAACATGATATAGCGGGAATTATCGCGGTCGTGCCGTACTTTATTTCATGGGCGATCACTTCGGCGGGATCGCCGTGGATGTGAGTATCGATGAAGCCGGGAGAGACGTACAGCCCTCTTGCATCTATTGTGACAGTACCCGACGGGGAGGGGCCCCTGCCGACGCCCGTTATCTTACCGTTGTCAATAAATACGGACGCTGCGCCTGGTATGCCGCCCGGCAAAATTACCCTGCCGTTTTTTATTTCCGTAAAAGTTCGGGCCATTTTTCGCGCCAACCTGTGTTGTGAGTAGCGCCTTCTACCTTTATGACACTGCCGCCGGAATTATCCCCGGCGCGCCGCGCAAAAGATTCTGCTATAAACGCGGGCACCGTCTTATCACCGGTTCCGACGAAGTGGCGCTGGGGCACCTTCGATATGGCGCTCGCGTAATCAATGGGATTAAGAGATCCTGTAAGGGCGCTTACTCCGTGATGACGATTAAGCGCTTCCGTATCCAGGTTGCCGGCGATGGTCCTTATGCTTGCAACATCGTTTCGCCTGGCGGCCACCAGGACCGCTATGGCGCCCCCGCCGGAATAACCCACAAGATCCACTTTATCGGCGCCGGAGATTCTCTTGAGCCGATCGACCGCCATGTTCATGGAGGCTATTACCTCTTCCGAAAACCGTTTCGAAGACCAGTAAGCGCTCTCGCATTCGGAGGCGCCGGAGAGGCTGTACTGGCCTGGACGGGCCAGGTATGCGGTATTCTCCGACGGATCGACCGACGCCAGCTCTACCACAAGAGTATCCTTCGGGGTCGGATCGTCGGACAGGCATCGGCGGGACTTCCAGGCCAGTCCATCGCCTTCTATGTATATGGTAACGGGTTCTATCCTCTTGGTGAAACGCGTATATGAAAGGAGCTTGAAGGTCCCCGCGTCGATAAGTTCTTTCGTAAAACCATTTCGCGCGGCCAGATCTTCGCAAAAAGCGCCGCGGTTTATGAAAGATGACGTAGCCGCGCAGCCGGAAAGCTGGAGGGCCAGGAGCACCGCGAAGATCAATCCGGAAAAAATCGGAATCCTAATGGCGGGAGCGGACGGCATACGCAAAAGGTAAAAAATATTTTCTCCAGGATGCGTCGGTGGATTTAAACTGATTGGTGCCGGCAAAGTAATCGGCAATGGCTTCACGCGTGCGGGCAACTTCCCTGAGGCGAGCAAAGGTTGTTATGCTGCCCAAAGTCAGATCTAAGAGCTCGAGGGCGCGCTCAAATGCCCTAAGGCTATATTCGGCATTATTCTTCATGCGCCAGTTCAAAGCGCGCTCGACTTCGCCGCCTATGTTTGCCATCTGCTCCGGAAACGATAATTGCTCCCACCGTCCCGCCGCAAGATTTTTATGCTGATAGCTCATATGTTTATCCTTTTGGCGACTACGGCGGCTATCTTCTTCCTTAACTCTTCATTCTCCACGCCGCGGCTCCTGTTATCCTGAGAAGGCCGGATATTGATCAACGAATCGAATTCTATAAACTCCTCCCCGGTCATATCCGGGTAAAGGTTGATGCCCCATATATTTTTCTGCCTCGAACCATTCTCCAGCAGCAATGCTTCCAGATCGGAATGGAGCTCGGCATCAACCGCGACAAGCTCCCTGTCAACATCGACGACCGCTTTTACCATATCTCCGAAGGTGCCGGCGGCCATCTGTTTGAGCTCATCCATTGTAAATTTTTCGCGTATTATCTGCATGATATCTTCCGCGTCAAAGATTGGCGTCCCCACGGGGATTCGGCGACTTTGCCTCGCAGAGCTCGGCTCCGTCGCCAGCTTCTTCGCTGTCGCGCATAGCGCTTTTCCTCGCTATTCGCTCGGCGC
>JAFGRN010000027.1 GCA_016935115.1 Candidatus Omnitrophota bacterium
ACCACGCTCGACTAGTGTTACGCGCAAGGGTACGGGACACAGCCCTTCAAAGAAAAAGGCGAAGGAGCGGCAGGACCCGTAAAAATTGCAGGTGTTAAGGGATATTTTGCCGCATTATTTCTGTTGACATTTAGCACTCGGTAGTGTAGAGTGCTAACTGCTAAAAGGGAGCGTAGATGCATAAGGAATTGAACGAAAGACAACGCGAAGTGCTCGAGCTGATAGTCAGCCGCTACGTCGAGACGGCGGAGCCGGTGGGGTCGCGCTATATCTCGCGCAAGCTGGACCTCTCGAGCGCCACGATACGCAATGTCATGGCCGACCTCGAGGATCTGGGTTACATCATGCAGCCGCACACCTCCGCAGGCAGGGCCCCGACGGATAGAGGCTACCGCTACTTTATCGATTCGCTCATGCATGTAAGAAGCGTCAACCAGCAGGTCGCGAATTCCTTAAGGGGTGGTTACGGCAATCCCATCCGCTCGCTCGACGATGTCCTGGAGCGCACATCTCATCTCATATCCGATGTCACGAAGTACGTGGGGCTTACGCTCTTCTCGCAGTGCGATAAGCTATATCTGGACGGCGCCAGCCATATCATAGAACAGCCGGAGTTCCATGACCTGAAGAAGCTCTATTCGCTCCTGCGCTACCTCGAGCATAAACGCGATCTCCTGGAGCTCTTAAGGCACGATTTCGAGGAGGACGGCCTCACCATCCATATAGGCAGGGAGAATATATCGAATTCCCTGGCCGACTGCAGTATCGTCACAAAGGGTTATAAAGTCAAAGGAAAGGTCTCGGGCCGGCTCGGTGTAATTGGCCCGAAGAGGATGATGTACGAGAGAGTCATACCGGCGGTTGAATTATTGGCGGATACGGTCACGGATATATTCGAAGAGATGGACATAAGAAGCGTATGACGCATTCAAAGAATAATAAGAATAACGGCAGGGAGAATGGCGAGGCGAAAGCGCCCGAAGAGATGAAGGTCATCCTCTCCGCGCAGGAGTACGAGGCCCTGAAGGCAAAAGCCGACGAGCGCGATGTCTTCCACGACAAATACATGAGGGCCCATGCCGAATTTGAGAATGCCAGGAGGCGGCTCGAAAAAGACAAAATGGATTACCTTAAATATGCCAACGAAAGTTTTGTGATAGAGCTTCTGCCAATAATCGACAACCTGGAGATGGCCGAGAAGCATATTAAGGAAGCGAAAGATTTTAAAGCTGTACAGGAAGGGGTGGATATGATCCAGCTACAGATACAGGGCTTCCTTAAGGATATAGGGCTGGAGCGCATAAAGACGGTGGGGGAGAATTTCGATCCCCACTTGCATGAACCGGTTGAGACCGAGCACTCCGAAGGCAAGAGTGACGGCCTTATAGTCTCGGAATTGAAGCCCGGTTACAGGCTGAACGGAAAACTTTTAAGGCCGGCATCGGTAAAGATTGTAAAAAATAGCAAAGAAGAAACAGATACTAACGACGGGAGGTAATTATGGCAAAGGTTATAGGCATAGATCTGGGGACATCGAATTCAGCCGCGGCATACATGGAAGCCGGCAGGCCCGTTATAATACCATCGGCGGAGGGCGCCGGGGTAGCGAGCGGTAAGGCTTTTCCTTCATTTGTCGCTTTTACCAAGGACGGACAGAAGCTGGTCGGGGAACCGGCCAGGAGGCAGGCCTCCATAAACCCGGAAGGCACCATATTCGCGGCTAAACGGAAGATGGGCACGGATTTCAAATATAAAGTGCATGGAAAAGAGTATACGCCCCAGCAGATTTCCGCATTTATACTCCAGAAGATAAAGCAGGACGCGGAAGCATATCTCGGCGATACGGTTAACGAGGTCGTCATCACATGCCCGGCGTATTTCAATGACAACCAGCGCCAGGCTACCAAGGATGCCGGAGAGATCGCGGGACTCAAGGTCTTGAGGATCATAAATGAGCCGACGGCCGCCTGCCTGGCGTACGGCCTCGACAAAGCTGGCAAGGAACAGAAGATACTAGTCTTCGATTTCGGCGGCGGCACGCTCGACGTTACCATACTCGAGATGGGGTGGGATGACGAACATAAGGCGGCGACTTTCGAGGTAATGTCCACTTCGGGAGACACCCAGCTTGGTGGCACCGACATGGATAATGCCCTGGTGGACTTCATCGTAAAAGAGTTTAAGAGGGAGACGGGTATTGACCTGAAGAACGACAAGATGGCCCTGCAGCGCGTAAGAGAAGCCGCCGAAAAAGCGAAGGTCGAGCTCTCGAGCACGCTTTCTACGGACATCAACCTGCCGTTTATTACCGCCGATCAGACCGGGCCCAAGCACCTTACTATGGCATTGAACAGGGCTAAGGTCGAGGAGCTGGTTCAGCCGATCATAGACCGCTGCAAGCATCCCATAGAACAGGCGCTCGGCGATGCCAAGGTCACCGCTAAGGATATCAGCAAGGTAATCCTCGTCGGCGGGCCCACCAGGATGCCGATAGTCCAGAAGTTTGTGGAGGACTATGTCGGTAAGAAGATAGAGCGCGGGGTTGATCCCATGGAATGCGTGGCTCTTGGCGCGGCGATCCAGGCCGCTATCATGAAGGGCGAAACGAAGGAAGTGCTCCTTCTCGACGTGACTCCGCTTTCATTGGGGATAGAGACGCTCGGAGGGGTCAATACGAAACTCATCGAGCGTAATACCACGGTCCCGACCAGGAAGAGCCAGATATTCTCGACGGCGGCGGATAACCAGACCGCAGTCACGGTGCGCGTAATACAGGGAGAGCGACCTCTAGCGGAGGCCGAGGGAAACGTCGAGCTCGGCAGGTTCGACCTCGTCGGGATACCGCCGGCGCCGCGCGGAGTGCCTCAGATCGAGGTCTCGTTCGACATCGACGCCAACGGCATTGTGCATGTCTCGGCCAAGGATCTCGGAACCGGAAAGGAGCAGTCGATAAAGATCACGGCCCCGAAGAAGCTCTCGAAAGAAGAGATCGACAAGATGGTGAAAGAGGCCGAGAAATTCGCCGGCGAAGATTCCAGGAAGAAGGAAGAGGTCGAGACTATCAATCAGGCCGACACTCTCGCTTACGCGACGGAGAAATCGCTGAAGGAGTTCGGCGACAAGGTCAGCCAGGCCGAGAGGGCTGATATAGAGTCCCGGCTCAATGATTTAAGGCAGGCGATCAAGGATAAAAATGTCGCGAATGTGAAGCGTGGCATGGAGGAACTTACAAAAGCTTCCCATAAGCTGGCGGAGGAAGTATATAAGAAGGCCGCCGGCAGTGCAAAGGGTTCATCCGCGGGGCCACAGCCCGAGGAGAGCCAGGGTGGGCCGCAGGGCCCTTCGTCCCCCGGAGAAGAAACTTCGGGAGCTAAGCCGAATGAGGATATAATAGACGCCGAATATACCGCGGAAGACGGGGATGATAAGAAGAAGAAAAAATAATGCCGAAACGCGATTACTATGAAGTGCTGGGCCTGAGTAAGACGGCCACAGTAGATGAGATAAAGAAAGCCTACAGGAATCTTGCCCTTAAGTACCATCCCGACAGGGTCTCCGCCGATAAGAAGAAAGAGGCCGAGGAAAAGTTTAAAGAGATGTCCGAGGCCTACGAGGTCCTGGTCGACCCGCAGAAGCGCGCCGGATATGACCAATACGGCCATGCCGGCGTCGAGAGCGCGTTCAAGCAGGGCGGGTTCCAGTGGCAGGACTTCCATCACTTCGACGACCTTAAGGATATATTCGGCGGCGCCGATGTGAGCGACCTCCTGCACGGGTTCGGTTTCGGAGGCGATATCTTCGGCGGAGGGCGCCGGGGCGGATTGAGGCGGGGCTCGGACCTGGAATATCAACTTGATATAAGTTTCGACGACGCCGTCTTCGGCGGTGAAAAGACCATAACGATACCACGTTACGAAACATGCGAGGAGTGCGGCGGCACAGGCGCGAAGCGCGGGTCGAAGAAAGAGAAATGCGCGGATTGCGGCGGACAGGGCCAGGTCAGGGCATCGAACGGCTTCTTCAGTATGGTGCAGACATGCAGAAGATGCGGCGGCGAGGGATATGTGATCAAGACGCCATGCCAGGCCTGCGGCGGCAGGGGGCGCGTAAGGACGAAGCGTAATATAAAGGTGAAGATTCCGGCGGGCGTTGATACGGGCTCGAGGCTCAGGATCCACGGCGAGGGCGAAGCGGGAGAGCGGGGCGGTGGCCGCGGAGATCTCTATATATTGATGCACGTAAGGCCGCACGAGATTTTTGAGCGCCACGATTTCGACATATTTTGCGAGGTGCCGATAGATTTCGTCACAGCCGTATTCGGCGGCGAAATAGAGGTCCCTACCATTGAAGGCAAGATAATGATGAAGATACCCTCCGGCACGCAGAGCGGCAAGCTCTTCCGCCTGAGAAATAAAGGAGTGGCCCATCTGCACGATAACGGCAGGGGCGATCAGATAGTGAAGGTCCAGATAGATGTCCCCGTAGATTTAAACCAGGAAGAGAAGAAAGCCCTAAGGGAGTATGCCCGCGTCTCAGCCGGCGATAAAGGGCCGTTAGCCAGGACATTTATGGACAAAGTAAAAAGAGTCTTCAGGTAATACGGGAGATGGTGATGCCGACTTACGATTACCAGTGCGATAAATGCGCCTACCATTTTGAGAAATTCGAAAAGATGTCCGACGATCCGCTTAAGAAATGCCCTAAGTGCGGCGGCAAGGTCCACCGCCTCATCGGCGGCGGAAGCGGCGTAATATTCAAAGGGTCCGGTTTTTACGAGACAGATTACAAGAAGAAGCCAAAATCAGGCAAGTCCTGCCCCGGCTCCGGTTCCGGTTGCAAAGGTTGCCCCTCCAGCGACAAATAGTTAATTATAGCAAAAATATCCTTCGGATCCTCAATTAGCCCTTGCAGCCCGGGTGTCTCGCGGCAAAAATATCCTCCGGGTCCTGCCGCGAGGTGCCCTTTCGCCTTGGCGCTCGTATGGGGTTTACAATATCACGAATAAATAAGACGGGTATCTGTACTGC
>JAFGRN010000028.1 GCA_016935115.1 Candidatus Omnitrophota bacterium
GCGCCGAGCGAATAGCGAGGAAAAGCGCTATGCGCGACAGCGAAGAAGCTGGCGACGGAGCCGAGCTCTGCGAGGCAAAGTCGCCGAGTCCTCTACTGCCCACCATTCTGCTTCGCTGCGGCAGTCAAACCGTAATGAAGCTTCGCAGGAATGCCCCTACGAAGCTCCGGCTGGTTTGAGATTAGCAGCGAAGTAGGGCAGTATCTGGGGCATCGAAGCCAATTTGCCGAGGTGTTGGAATTGGTATACAATGGGGATTTAAAATCCCCTGCCCGCAAGGGCGTGAGGGTTCGAGTCCCTCCCTCGGCACCAAGGATAAAATATCATGGACCTTAACACATTACGGCACAGCACGTCGCACATAATGGCACAGGCGGTAAAAGCGCTCTGGCCAAATACAAAACTCGGCATAGGCCCGTCGATCGAGGACGGATTTTATTATGATTTTGACAAGGCGGAGCCTTTCGAGCCGGAGGATCTCGATAAGATAGAAAAGAAAATGCTCGAAATAATCCGCGCCGACTATAAGTTTGAGAAATCGGAACTGAGCAAGGAAGAGGCGGCTAAGATTTTCAAAAAGCGGGGAGAGAAGTACAAACTCGAACTGATCAAGGAGATTCCCGGAGAGAAAGTGACCGTTTACAAAGACGGGGATTTCATAGACCTTTGCCGCGGACCGCATATTGAGTCTACGGGCAGGGTAAGGGCGTTCAAGCTCTTATCCATCGCCGGAGCCTACTGGCACGGCATAGAGACCAACCCGATGCTCCAGAGGATATACGGGACCGCATTCGAGACCGACGAAGAACTCAATAATTATCTGGCGCTCATGGAAGAGGCCAGGAAGAGGGACCACCGGATTGTCGGCAAACAGCTCGAATATTTCAGCATGAACGAGGAAGTGGGGCCCGGGCTCGTCCTGTACCATCCCAAAGGAGCAATGCTCAGGTTCCTGATAGAAGATTATATCCGTAAAGAGCACCTGAAACGCGGGTATCAACTCGTCGTCGGACCGCATGTGATGAAGAGCGATATCTGGATACAGTCCGGGCATTTTGAGTACTATAAAGAAAACATGTATATCTTTAAGATTGAAGGGCAGGAGTATGCGATCAAACCCATGAACTGCCCGGGCCACATACTTGTGTATAAGTCAAAGACAAGGAGCTATAGGGACCTGCCGCTCAAATATTTTGAGCTCGGCACAGTATACAGGAATGAAAAATCCGGGGTGCTGCACGGCCTTCTGCGCGTGCGCGGCTTCACGCAGGACGATGCGCACATATTCTGCCTGCGGGAACAGATCGAGGAAGAGATAATAAAGGTCATAGATTTCGTTATCGATACGCTGAACGTATTCGGATTCGAGGACTTTGTAGTTGAGCTATCGACGAGGCCGGCTAAATCTATCGGCAATGATGAAGACTGGGATGCCGCCCATCACGCCCTGTCGAACGCGCTCAAGAGAAAATATATCCGTTACAGCGTAAATGAAGGCGACGGAGCGTTTTATGGCCCGAAAATTGATATCAAACTGAAAGACGCTCTTAAGCGCGAGTGGCAGTGCGCGACCATACAGTGCGACTTCGCGCTTCCGGAGAGGTTCGACCTGAAATATA
Organism: Candidatus Omnitrophota bacterium; assembly: GCA_016935115.1. Classification (GTDB taxonomy): domain Bacteria; phylum Omnitrophota; class Gorgyraeia; order 2-01-FULL-45-10; family 2-01-FULL-45-10; genus CAIMPC01. Next base: position 1,620 of record JAFGRN010000028.1, read on the forward strand.
TAGGCGAAGACGGCAGGGAATACAGGCCTATTATGCTGCATCGCGTCATACTCGGTTCGCTCGAGCGTTTCACCGGAGCGCTGCTCGAACATTTTGCCGGAGCGCTGCCGCTATGGCTGGCTCCGACGCAGGTGATTATCATACCGGTTTCGGAAAAGGTATTGAGTTACGCTAAGAAGGTGGAGAAGACCATGGTCGAGAACAATCTCAGGGTGGAGCTCGACTACCGGAACGAAAGGCTCCAGAAGAAGGTCAGGGACGCGGAGATGGAGAAAGTGCCGTATATGGTAGTCGTAGGCGAGAAGGAAGCTTCCGACGGATCGCTTTCGGTGCGTTCGAAGGCGCAGGGGGAAATGGGCCGTCTAATGATAGACGAGTTTATCCAGATGGTAAAGAAAGAGATACAGGAAAAAGTAAAATAAGAAAGGGAAGGGTGATCGGGTATCGCACGACAAGAGCTTAGGATAAATAACAGGATCCGGGTCAGGGAAGTCAGGGTAATAGGCGAGAACGGCGAACAGATGGGAGTGATGGCTACGCCGGACGCGATCAAGAGCGCCGAAGAGGCGGGGCTGGATCTCGTCGAGGTGGCGCCGACTGCAACGCCGCCGGTATGCAGGATAATAGATTATTCAAAATATAAATATGAACAGGAGAAGCGCGAAAAGGAAGCGCGCAAAAAACAGCGGGTCATACATATAAAAGAGGTCAGGATGGGGCCCAAGATCGGCGAGCATGACTACCAGTTTAAGCTCCGTAATCTTGAGGACTTTCTGAAGCGCGGGGATAAGGTAAAGGTTACCATGATGTTCAGGGGGCGCGAGATGGCCCATGTGGACCTCGGGAGGAAGATCCTGGACAGGCTCGCCAGCGATATATCCGCAGTCGGGGAGATAGAAGATCCGCCGAGGATGGAAGGCCGCATAATAAGCATGGTGATAAAAGCGAAATAGGCACGCACTACGGAGGAATCATGCCAAAGTTGAAGACGAATAAAAGCGCGAAGAAGAGGATAAGGATCTCGAAGAGAGGCAAGGGAAAGCATTTCAAGGCCGGCAGGGGGCATCTCCTGATGTTGAAAAGGCCGAAAAGGAAGAGGCAGCTTGGAAGGGCGGCTTTCATCTCGGAGGGCGAGATGGTGAGCATAAATAAGATGCTGCCCTACGGAGCATAGCAGAAATCAGGGGGAGGAACAGGTAATGCCAAAAGTCAAACATGCCGCGGCTACCAGGCGGCACAAAAAGAGGGTGATGAAGGCGGCCGAGGGCCAGTGGGGCGGCAGGTCGCGGTTCTATAAAAGGGCAAAAGAGTCCGTAGCAAAAGGCATGAAGTACAGCTACCGGGACAGGAAGGCGAAGAAGAGGAACTTCAGGTCGCTATGGATAGCCAGGATCAATGCCGCATGCAGGGAACATGGCATGTCGTATTCGAGATTTATCGCGGGCCTTGGCAAGACGAAGGTCGCTCTTGACAGGAAAGTGCTTGCGGATATCGCGGTCACGGACAAGAAATCGTTTGCTAAATTGGTCGAAACCGCCAAAGCATAAAGATATGAGAGACCAGATAAGGTCGATCGAAGAAGACGCGATCAGGGAGATAGGCGCCTGCGGAGGCGGTAAAGACATCGTCGAAAGCCTGAGGATAAAATATCTCGGGCGGAAAGGCGTAATAACAGAGCTTTTCAAAAAGATGGGTTCTGTTTCCGCGGAAGAGAAGCGCGATATCGGGGGGTTGATCAACTCCCTTAAAGAGAAAGTCTCCACGGCGCTTAACGAGAAGATGGCGCTGGCCGCGCATTCCGCGGAGGAGAGCGGCCGCATAGATGTTACCCTGCCCGGCGTCCCGGGGCGCATCGGCAGGATCCATCCAGTAACGAAGACGATAAATGAAATATCGGCGCTCTTTATATCACTCGGTTTCCGCATAGTCGAGGGCCCGGAGATGGAGACCGAGCATTACAATTTTGAGACACTGAACATCCCGCTCGAACACCCATCGAGAGACGCTTTCGACACGTTTTATCTCTCATTCGAGAAGAAGATCCTGCTCAGGAGCCACACATCCCCGGTACAGACGCGTTTCATGGAGAAGAACAAGCCGCCGTTCGCGATAATCGTACCCGGCCGCGTCTTCAGGCCCGATGCTACGGACGCTTCCCACTCATTCATGTTCCATCAGGTCGAGGGCCTGGTCGTCGGAGAGAATATTACCTTCGCCGACCTTAAGGGAACTCTCACTACGTTTGCCCGTCAGATGTTCGGCAAGGACGCGCGCATGCGCTTTCGTCCGAGCTTCTTCCCGTTCACCGAGCCGAGCGCAGAAGTTGACATATCCTGTATAGTCTGTCACGGAAAAACCGCTGATAAACGTTGTTCCATGTGCGGCGGCAAGGGATGGCTCGAAATCATGGGCGCGGGCATGGTGAACCCGAAAGTTTTCGAGGCGGTCGGGTATGACCCCGTAAAAGTTACGGGCTTCGCGTTCGGCATGGGGGTAGAACGCATCGCCATATTGAAATACGGCATAAATGACATCCGCCTGTTTTTTGAAAATGACGTCAGGTTCCTGAGGCAATTTTAGATATGAAGATACCGTACAGCTGGCTTAAAGAATACGTCGGAGTGAAGTTTCCCGCCGATAGGCTCGCGCACGTCCTGACGATGGCGGGACTGAGCGTGGAATCCGTTAAGCCCGCCGGAGACGATCATATTCTGGAGATAGAGATCACCGCCAACAGGCCGGACTGGCTGTCGGTTATAGGAGTGGCGCGTGAGGTTGCGGCTCTGACGGGATCGAAGCTTAAATTGCCGGTTGTCAGTAAGGCCAAAGGCGCGAAGCCGGGCGCGGCCATTCGGGTAAAGGTGAGCGAGAGGAGCCTTTGCCCGCGCTATACGGCGAGAGTCGTGCGCAACGTAAGGGTGGGCAAGTCCCCCGAGTGGCTTAAGGCGCGCATCGAGGCGATGGGCTTAAGAAGCGTCAATAACATAGTTGACATCACGAACTTCTGTATGTTCGAGACGGGCGAGCCGATGCACGCGTTCGACCTCGATAAGATTTCCGGAAGCGAAGTCATCATAAGAAGAGCCGCGCAGGGGGAGAAGATCGTTTCGATAGAAGGGACCGAAAAGACACTCGATACGTCGATGCTCGTGATCGCCGACAACAGGAAGCCTATAGCGATAGCCGGTATTATAGGCGGGGCGAACACCGAGGTGACCGATTCGACGAGAAACATCCTGCTGGAGGCCGCCTTCTTCGACCAGGTGTCGGTGCGCAGAGCATCGAGAAAACTCGCGATAGCTACCGAGTCGAGCTACAGGTTTGAACGGCGCGTTGACGCGGACAACATCGTCTATGCCTCCGACAGGGCCCTCGGGCTCATACTGAAGCTTGCGGGCGGCGAAGCCGGGGCATTCATAGACATAGGCGCCAAAGTTGCAGGAAAGAAGGCCATCGGAGTGAGGGCCGACAGAGCCAATGCGCTTCTCGGCACCGATATTTCGGACGCAGACATAGGGAAGATAATGACCTCTTTAGGGATGAAGGTAAAGTTGTCGGCGAAGGGTTCGTTTAAAGTCGATGTCCCTAGTTTCAGGTACGACCTGAAAGCCGAAGTCGATATCATCGAAGAGATCGCGCGGATATACGGTTATGACAGGATACCGGCGACATTACCGAAACTTGTCGAACAGCCTATGCGGATGGATCGGGATGTGGCCGTAAGGGACCGCATCAGGGAATGTCTTACCGCTCTCGGCGCCGACGAGATTATTACCTACAGCCTCCTTGGCAGGAAGGCGATCGCCGCTTCACAGGCTCCGGTGGATTTGCTGGCCACCATTGCTAATCCACTGACGAGCGAGCAGGAAGCCATGAGGCCGAGCCTCATCCCGGGGATGCTCGGCGCGATGATGTGGAATATTAACAGAAAGACGAAGGACCTGAAGCTCTTTGAGATCGGCAACGTTTATTTCCTTAAGGATGGGAAGTTCGGCGAGAATCGCCGCCTGTCCATCGGCATCGCCGGTGGTGTTTTCGCGAGTTGGACGGCGCCCGCGCGCCAGGCGAGTTTTTTTGAGCTGAAGGGCCTGATTGAGACGCTATTTTCGGAGCTGGGAGTGGATGGGGCCGGATACGAGTCCGCAAATACCGCCGGATTTGTGCCGGGCGAGTGCGCGCAGATATCGGTCGGAGGACATCCTATCGGCGCCATGGGGCGGATGAGTGCCGGCACTCTGCATAACTTTGATATAAAGGACAAGGTATACGCGCTTGAAATCGATCTCGATGTCCTGCTGAAGCACATCAGGCTGGAAAAACATTTTGAGGAACCGCCGAAATACCCGCCCGCTCTCAGGGACATATCCCTGCTTGCGCCCAGGGAAGCGCTGAACGCGGATCTCATGGCAGGAATAAAGAAGGCGGCCGGGGCGTTATTGAAAGATGTCACGCTTATCGACAGATACGAGGGGAAGCAGATACCGGCGGATAAGGTCAGTCTCACGTACAGGCTCGAGTACAGGGATCCGGCGAGGACGCTTGAGGAAAAAGACGTGCTGGATGTTCATGGCAGGATCCTGCGGGAGCTCGAGGAAAAATTCGGCGCGAAACCAAGGTAAAAAACCTCCCCTGATCGAGCGCGCCGGGCGCGGGAGTATTTGCTTTTGGCCGATTTTGTGATATACTTGCTTTGAAATAAAAAAATCCCTGCGGTGCGCGCGATTTTGATCGAATAATCTTGAACCTTTAGCACTAAAATAGGGAGCCTAACTGAATGCGCGCTTTGGCGTGCGATCGAGGGCACCCACCTGTTAGACACAGGATCAAGATCATTCATATCTCAACGCCACTTGCGGGGATTTTTTTGTGCTTCTCGGGCGGCAATACTTTTGTGGCCGCCTCCGCTTGCCGCGAATGTGCATGGGCGTGCACATTCGCTGTCGCTAAAATTTCGATGGTAAAGCCTGTATCGCCTATAGGTATCGAAATTTTAGAGATTCGCTCCAGCAAGGTGCCAAAA
>JAFGRN010000029.1 GCA_016935115.1 Candidatus Omnitrophota bacterium
GCGGCGGCACCCCATCCGCTTTGGCCTTGTGCGCGCCGAGAAGGCTTGGACCTCGGCCACCCGTAACTTCCTAAGGAGCGTCATCCATACGATATTTTTGCCTACTCAGGAGGGAGTAGCGGGATTTTTCGGATATTAGCTTCAGATGGAAGTGACCAAAGCGCCCCACCTGGAGCGACTGTTAAAAATCTTGATACGGATCAGCCGCGGATAAGGGCGAGGGCTTCGGCGCGAGTCTTCTCGTTCTTCCTGAATACGCCGCGGACGGCGCTCGTAACCGTCATGACGCCCGGCTTTTTGACCCCCCTCATGCTCATACAGAGATGCTCGGCCTCGATAACCACAAGAACGCCTTTTGGCTTCAACTTCTTCATCATGAGATCCGCTATATCTGTCGTAAGGCGCTCCTGGACCTGAAGGCGCCTGGAGAATGTATCCACCACTCTCGCGATCTTGCTGAGGCCGGTCACAAGGTTATTGCTGGGGATGTAAGCGACGTGCGCCCTGCCCACGAAGGGAAGCAGGTGATGTTCGCATACCGAATAGAGCGGAATGCCTTTCAGGAGCACTATCTCGTCATGTTCTTTTTCAAACACGACTTCGAGCTCCTTCTCGGGATTGACCTTGGTACCGCCGAGTATCTCCTCGTACATGTCGGCAACGCGTCTCGGTGTATCCTTGATGTCGGGCCTATTGATGTTTTCACCGACGGCAAGAAGTATCTCTTTAACAGCTTTCTCGATTCGTTTCTTATCCACTATATCCTCCGTTATTTACCTATGCAAAATCGCCCGAAGATCCTGTCGAGTATGTCGTCCGAGATCGTCTTTCCTGTAATTAGCCCGAGCGAAGATGCCGCATCCTTGAGGTCTATAGCCAGTATCTCCGGCGGTTCACCGGCCCGAAGCGCTTTTTTAACTGATAACATATTAGCGAGCGCTTTGTCAAGGAGCTCCTTGTGGCGGGCGTTGCTCATGACTGCGCTTTCACCCTGCGCAAAACGGCCCGACCATATCACATCCGCCATCTCCTTCTCGAGAGCCTCTATATTCTCTCTCTTCTTTACGGATATCTCAACGACCTTACCGCCTTTGGACAGGCGTTCGGCGTCTTTTATTTTTATCCTTCCTGGAAGGTCCGATTTATTCACGACTACTACTTTCTTCTTATCCTTAACCATCTCGATTATGGCCATATCCTTGCCGTCTATGCCCGACGAGTGGTCCAGGACCACTATGGCGATATCCGCCATCGCAAGGTACGTCCTGCTGCGGGCAATACCTTCCCTCTCCAGCGCGTCTTTTGTATCGGATATTCCAGCCGTATCGACGAGGCGGACCGGGATCCCGCCGAGATTTATCATCTCCTCGACCGCATCGCGTGTCGTTCCGGGTATCGCCGAGACGATCACCCTGTCTCTCTTGAGCAGTAAATTCATGAGGCTCGATTTTCCGACATTCGGCTTGCCGCATAATATCGCCAGTACCCCCTCCCTCATTACGGAGCCGCCTTCGTACGTGGATATAAGTCTTTCGATATCAGCAACCACTCCGTCGATGCCCGAGAGCGCCTTATCCGCCTCTTCTGGAATATCCGGGCTCTCCTCCGGAAAATCCACGGACGCTTCCACTTCCGATGCGATATCGAGTATCTTATCGCGGATCTCGTTTATCCTGCGCGAAAGTTCGCCTTCGAGCTGGTTCATCGCGACCTTGAGAGACCCTTCGGTCTTAGCCCGTATGACGTCTATGATAGCCTCAGCCTGGGCAAGATCTATCCTGCCGTTCAAGAATGCCCTCTTTGTGAATTCTCCCGGCTCGGCCGCGCGCGCACCGCTCTTAAGAACAAGGCCGAGCGTCCTCTTCGCGGATTGAATGCCGCCATGGCAATTTATTTCGATCACATCCTCTCTGGTATAACTCCTGGGAGCGCGCATAACGGTCACCAATACCTCATCTATAATCTCCGCGGCCTTCGGATCCTTTATCTTACCGTAATGAACCGTGTGAGTTGCAAACCCGGAAAGCTTTCTGCCTTCGGAGGAGACGAATATCCTCTCCGCTATCGCGAGGCTCTCCGCCCCGCTTAAACGCACTATGCTTATGCCGCCTTCCCCGATGGGAGTGGAAACCGCCGCGATCGTGTCATCCTGCGCATGGAGCGGAAGATTATTCTTTTTCATTGCCCCTCTTATTTACCAGCATATGCCTCGCCTCGCCGACTACAAATAATGACCCTGTAACCAGGATAAGGTCCCTGGCATCCGCCTTCGCGATCGCCCTGTCGACGGCATCCTTTACATTCAGCGTTTCTACGACATCTTTTGACGCAGGCGTTATCTTCTCGCGTATCAAAGACGGATCCATGGCCCGCTCCGTCACCATGGAACGTGTAAGGATGACGGAATCGGCAATCGGCACCATCTCTTTCAGTATGCCTTTTATATCCTTATCGCCGGAGACCCCCAGGATGAGGATCAGCCTCTGGTATTTGAACGATCTTTTTATCGAGCGCGCCAATGCGCGGGCGCTTGCCGCATTCTGGGCGCCGTCGAGGATTATGCGCGGGCTCCTCTTCCTTATAACCTCGAGCCTTCCCGGCCAGCGGACCGCACCTATGCCCTTCCTGATCGCGTCCTTATCTATACGCATGCCTCCCAGGCGAAGCGCCTCGGCCGCGCCTATGGCTACGGCCGCGTTTACTACCTGATGGCTCCCAAGCATCTTCATGTGCAGGTTCTTGTATTCTCCGAAGATAGCCGATACGCTGAAGACTTCCTCCTCGTCGGTCGCCTTGACCTCATCGAAAATAATGTCGCGCCCGACAAGAACCAGCCGGGATCCCTTTTCCGCGCATACCTTTTCTATAACGGCAAGCGCATCCTTCTCCTGCGGGGCCGAAATACACAGGCTGTCCTCTTTTATGATCCCCGCCTTCTCAAACGCTATCTGCGCGAGAGTATTGCCCAGAATGGCCGTATGTTCATAACTTACCGGGGTTATTACCGAGATAAGCGGTTTTATGACATTTGTAGCATCGAGGCGCCCTCCCAGGCCCGTCTCGTAAACCGCTATATCCGCTTTCTCTTTTTTGAAATAAAGATACGCCAATGCCGTGTATATCTCGAAGAAAGAAGGCTTATCATCGCTCATCTTCCCGACGGCAGATTTGACAATCGCCATGATGGCGCCCAGATCATCTTCGCCTATCAGCCTGTCGCCTGTCCTTATCCTCTCGCGGAATGACACGAGGTGCGGCGACGTGTAGAGGCCAGCTTTTAAACCGGCGCTCTTCAGGATAGACTGTATCATCGCCGCGGTGGATCCCTTGCCTTTTGTGCCGGAAATATGGACCGAAGGCACAGCGTCCTGCGGGTCACCCAGAATGGCGCAGAGTCTCCTCATCCTGTCGAGCTTGAAGGATGCCTTATAATCGTACAGGTTCTTCTTTTCGTAATTTATGAAGGAGTCGAGGTAATTAATAGCTTCCCGGTAGGTCATGTCGGATATTAGTGCCTGAAATGGCGCATCCCGGTAAATAGCATCGCGATGCCGAGCTCATCGGCTTTCTTTATGACTTCCGGATCCCTGATTGAACCTCCGGGCTGTATTATAGCGGCGACCCCGGCGCGCGCAGCCTGCTCGATGCCGTCTTCTTTCGGGAAGAACGCGTCACTGGCCAGAGTCGAGCCTTTTGCGCGCTCATGGGCCTTCTGCGCCGCGATGACGACCGAATCTACCCTGGACATCTGGCCCGCGCCAATCCCGACGGTCTTTGTGCCACGGCACAGCACTATGGCATTGGACTTCACATGCTTGACTATCCTCCATCCGAAAAGAAGGGACTCGATCTGCTCCTTTGTGGGCCGGACTTTCGTAACAACCTTAAGGTCCGATTCTTTTATCCGGGCAAGATCTCTCTCCTGGATGAGAAGCCCGCCGACAACCTTCTTCATATCGGCTTCGGAGCCTCTCTTGCCGGGCTCGAAACTTTTTATCTCCAGCAACCTGAGGTTCTTCTTCTTTCTTAATATCTCAAGGGCATCCGCATCATATGAGGGCGCTATGATACATTCCACAAAATCCGCCTCCTCGATGACAGCTTTTGCCGTATCGGTATCGACAGGCCTGTTGAATCCCACGATACTGCCGAACGCGCTTAAACGGTCGCAGTCGAGCGCCTCTATATACGCCTGTTTCAGGGTCTTTGCCGTAGCTGCCCCGCAGGGATTGGTATGCTTTACTATCGCGGCTGCCGGCGCATCAAACTCTTTCACTAATTCAAGCGCGGCATTCAGGTCTATTATATTATTGAATGAAAGCTCTTTGCCATGGAGCTGTTCAGCGCCGGCTACGCTCGCCTCATCGACAAATTCATACCTGTAGAAAGCGGCTTTCTGGTGGGGGTTTTCGCCGTATCTTAAATCCTGGAGTTTCCTGTAGTGAAGGGTCAAGTTGGACGGAAAGACGCCCGCGGCAGAAGAGCCGGATACCTGCGAATGCAGATACTTATATATCGCGGCGTCATATGCGGATGTCCTCTCGAAAACTTTTATCCCGAGCTCTATGAGAAGCTTTTCGGAAACACCGCCTCCTGTAGCTTCCATCTCGCCTATCACTCTCTTATAGTCCGCGGGATCGCAGACAGCGCAGACGGACCTGCTGTTCTTCGCGGCGGAACGAAGCATCGACGGGCCGCCTATATCGATATTCTCGATCGCTTCGTCGATCTTCACTGCCGGTTTCGCGATAACCTTCTCAAATGGATAGAGGTTGACGACCACCATATCTATAAGCCCGATGCTGTGCTTCTTCGCCGTCTCCATATGTTCTTTATTTTCGCGGAGCGCCAGAAGACCGCCGTGGATTTTAGGGTGGAGCGTCTTCACTCTCCCGTCGAGCATCTCGGGAAAACCTGTATATCCCGAAACATCCTTTACCGGAACTCCGAGGGCGGCAATCGCTTTTGCCGTCCCGCCGGTGGATATTATCTCGACTTTGAATTTATGCAGGGTTCTAGCCAGCTCTTCCAAGCCGGTCTTATCGGATACGCTTATAAGCGCCCTGGTTATCTTCATTTCTTCGCTTTCCCCTGGTTAGCGACTGCCTCCATCGCCTTCTTAACTTCCTCGGGATCACCGAGATAATAGCTCTTTACGGGTTTCAGGTCATCGGTAAGCTCATAGACGAGCGGAAGCCCCGTCGGGATATTCAGCGAGACTATTTTATCGTCCGGGATATTATCGAGATACTTAACGAGCGCGCGCAGGCTGTTACCGTGGGCGGCGATGATTACGCGCTTACCCGACTTTACCGTAGGCGCTATCGTCTCGTGCCAATAGGGCAGGAATCTCGCCACCGTATCTTTCAGGCACTCAGTAAGCGGTATCTCCTTGTCCGTAAGATCCTTGTATCTCGGATCCTTACGCGGGCTCCTCTCATCCGTCTTCTCCAGGGCAGGCGGCGGCACGTCGTAACTCCTGCGCCACACCAGGACCTGTTCCTCACCGAATTTCGCGGCCATTTCCGACTTATTGAGCCCCTGGAGGGCCCCATAGTGGCGCTCATTCAGCCGCCACGAGTTCTCGACGGGTATCCACATAAGGTCCATCTTATCGAGGGTGATCCAGAGTGTACGTATGGCTCTTTTCAGGACCGAGGTGTGGGCGATATCGAAGACGAACCCTTCCTTCCTCAATGTCTCACCGGCCTTAAGCGCTTCCGTCATTCCCTTTTCAGAGAGATCGACGTCCGTCCATCCGGTAAACCGGTTCTCTTTGTTCCAGACGCTCTCGCCATGCCTGAGCAGCACCAGCTTCTTCATCTTTAATAACTCCTTAAAATTGATTTGGTCAATGAATATCGAGGGAATTATTTTAACACAATAATAGCAACCAGTGGTAGCAAAAATATCCTCCGGGTCCTGCCGCTCCTTTAGAGGCGGCATTTACTTTTGGCACTTGCTTCCGCTCGCCGCTCACTCGGAATGGGCTTCCTCGTTCGCTGTCGCTAAAATTTCGATGGTAAAGCCTGTATCGCCTATAGGTATCGAAATTTTAGAGATTCGCTCCAGCAAGGTGCCAAAA
>JAFGRN010000030.1 GCA_016935115.1 Candidatus Omnitrophota bacterium
CGGCTCATCACATCCTGGGGGTGGAGAAGCTCCCAAGGGTCCGGCTGTTCGCCGGTTAAAGTGGTACGTGAGCTGGGTTCAGAACGTAAATTACATTGCGTTCTACCGCAGAAATGCGGTATAATAAATCTGACTTATATCGGTGAAACCCTAACTGGATAGAAAGATCGAACGTTCAGAGGGCAATACCGAGGGAAGATCAGATCGGTGTCAAACGAAGAACTAGCATATGTGGCGGGATTCCTAGATGGCGACGGTTGCGTAATGGCGCAGCTGGTCCGGCGTAAAGATTATGTTTACGGCTATCAGATAAGGACTAGCATAGTCTTTTACCAAAAGTCGAAAAATCAGAGGATCCTGCAGTGGTTGAAAAGCCGATTAAATATCGGATATATCCGTCAGCGTAAAGATGGAATGACGGAATATGTGATTGTAGGCTTGAAAGAGGTCGAGGTAGTGCTGAAGACCCTTTTACCACATCTTCGTTTGAAGAAAGAGTTGGCCGAGAGCGTAATACGGCTGATCGGGGCGCATCCGAAAAAGATGACGCCTGAAGAGTTGGTCAGGTTGAGTAGGCTGGTCGATGATACGGCCAGGTTCAATTACTCAAAGAAGAGGACCAATACAAGCCGGACGATCAGGTCATATCTGGAAGAAGCCAATCTGATCCCTGTAGAGACTGAGGCTTAAGCCAAGATAACTTCGAGAGAAGTTATAATACGTCAGCCCCTCCTTGCGGCTAGCAAGAGGGTGAAGATATAGTCCATGCCACCAGTAATGGTGGGACAACATGCGTAAGACAGTTCGGTCCCTATCTGATGCAGGCGCAGGATATTTGAAGGGATCTGTCTCTAGTACGAGAGGACCGAGACAGACGAACCGACGGTGTTCCAGTTATCACGCCAGTGGTAATGGCTGGGTAGCCGCGTTCGGAAAGGATAAGTGCTGAATGCATCTAAGCACGAAGCCAGCCCTAAGAATAGATATCCCTGAAGACGCCTTGGAGAACACAAGGTTGATAGGCACCAAGTGTACGAGCCGTAAGGCTTTTAGCTTAGGTGTACTAATCCGTCGTTCGGCTTAACCTTTTTATTTTTAAAAATGGTTATGGATGCGATGCCCGATTGACCGGTATTTACCTGGATCTGTGTTGTTAAAGGTATTGATATAACAGGAATTCTCGGTGCTATGAGCGGAGGGGCCACACCCGTTCCCATTCCGAATACGGAAGTTAAGCCCTCCAGCGTCGATGGTACTTGTCGGGAAACTGGCTGGGAGAGTAGACCAGTGCCGGGTTAAATCAGGGCGCGGCAGCGTAAGTTGCCGCGCCCTTTTTAAGCATGCCGTAAATAAAAAGGAGAGACCATGGTAAGGGCATTAATGGCAGTGATGATAGCGTTGTTTTGCTCGGTCATAGGTATTTCCAGTTGTCCGGCGGAAGATTATGATTCTACCGCGCAGGAAGAGGCGGCGGTCTCTTCTTCACTCTCCAGCACCATAATCGGCGAAGAGTCGGAAGGATTGCAGAATATGGAAGAGATGGAGACTTCCATGGAAGGTAACTCCGCTCCACGCACGCCGATAGACGAGGATTGATCGTGGCGGGGGCCGTACCGGAAAGAATAACAGCGGCCTTTTTATTTATTATCGCGGCATGTTCTTTAGTTTATGCCGATGATGATAATAAACCTCCCTGTAATGGCAGGGAGGTAAAATTCGACATGGTAACGGATACGGTAAAGACTACATTGAACAAGGCGGCCGCTTTGCTGGTACTGGATCTCGATATTACCATGCCTCCCAGAAAACATGGGGATAGAGAAGATTTTACGACGAATGCCATCGGGCAGAGAGTCCCAAAGTTCACAGCGGTAAAGTCAGCAGGTTCGCTGCATAATGATGACCCGTTATAATTAATGCATACAGACGAGGGAGGGCGGCATGCCTAAAAAATATACACGCAAGATGCGCCGAAGAGACGTAAGGCGGAAAAAGCGGCAGAGGAGAAAGTAATAATTATAAAAATCCCGGGCGATAAATGCCCGGGATTTTTTGTATCTATTATGGAAGCTATTTTAACAGGTTCTTTATCTGCGCCTGTATGCGGTCTCCTTTTTTTATGAAGGCAACGCCGATATCATAGCCGCTGTCGTCTTTTTCTTCTATTCTTACAACCTTGCCTATTAATTTATTGTCTATGATAAGCGCATGCTCTTCAATCTCGCGGCAGATATTCGTAGTGCGGTAGTCCAGGTCGAGCGCCAGCACGCTGGATATAGCGGGCAGATGATCGCTTGCAAAGAGTATTCCCGACGCGCTCAGGTTTCTTGAGATACCCTTGACCAGGTTTGAAGCCGGTATAGGGTCGTTAGGCGATACTAATATCCTGAAATCGACAGGCCTATCAAAGCGGCTGCGTAAAAACTCCCTCTTCTCGGTATAGTTTGAATTCATATAAAAACTCCCTTTTATAAACATTTATATCATAAATCCTCCTTAAAAGCAATGATTTTCCTTGCTATATTATAACCATGGTATTATCATATCGGCTATCGGAGTTTATTATGATGCACGCAGATTTGGTAGCTACTATAGCGGCTGTTTGCACGACGGTATCTTTTCTGCCGCAGGTGATGAGGGTCCACAGGACGAGGCATACCAAGGACCTGTCGCTTCCCATGTATGTCATATTTTCCTTCGGAGTGCTATTATGGGCATACTACGGGTATCTTTCGGATAGCTGGCCCATCATACTGGCGAATAGCATCACCTTTGTATTCTCGGCCTATATTCTGGCGATGAAGATCAGATTCAGGTAAGTTCTATTAGCTTGACTTTTACCCCGTAAAAGATACAATAATTAAAGATAATATAGGAGGCATGCATGGCGATCTTCGATGCGAAAGATATAAGAAATATCATTCTCCTGGGCCATTCCGGGTGCGGAAAGACATCTTTAGTGGAAGCATTGCTGGCCAAAGCGGGCGCTATACCTAAGATGGGGTCAGTTACCGAGGGCAATACGGTTTCTGATTATAACGAAGATGAGAGGCAGCGTAAGTGCTCCATAAGCTCTTCACTTATATCATTTAACACAGCCGGAAAAAAGATCAATGTCATAGATACGCCAGGCTATACCGATTTTATCGGTGAAATGATAAGCGGCTTGAGAGCCGCCGATGCGAGCATTGTCGTAGTGGATGCCACCGGCGGGGTAGAGATAGGCACCGAACGCGCGCAGAGGATGTCATGCGAAAAAGCCGTGCCTTCGATGTTTTTTATAAACAAGTTTGATAAAGACCATGCGGATCTCCAGAAATGTGTCGATGGCATCGTTAAAAAATTCAGGAAGAGCTGCGTCCTGGTGCAATACCCTGTAGGGCAGGCGGGCTCGTTCAAAGCGGTGGTGGATCTTATTACGCGCCATGGCATGGATGACTTGCCGGATAATGAAAAAGCGGCGGCAAAGACGGCGCTCGATGTGCTGTCGGAAGCGGTTGCGGAGACAGATGACGCCCTTCTGGAGAAATATCTCGACAAAGGGGAATTATCCACCGACGAACTGAAGAATGCCCTTAAGAAGGCAATTGCCGAAGGCAAAGTGCATCCTATCATGATCGGTTCGTCCGCGAAAGACATAGGCATTAAGGAATTGCTGGATTTTATAGCTAATTATCTTCCGTCCCCGGTGGATAAGCCTCAGGTGGAAGCTGTCAGGCCCGGAGGCGACGGGAGCGAAAGAGTCGCGGTAAAACTTGACCCGAAAGCGCCGTTCTCGGCATTGGTATTCAAGACTCTCTCGGATCCGTTCCTCGGGCAGATATCGATATTCAAGGTTTTTTCGGGCAGGCTGCAGTCTAACGGCGGATTTTATAATGTAAACAGGTCCATTAAGGAGAAGATAGGCCAGGTATTCAGCCTGCTCGGAAAACAGCAGACTTCGCTCAGCGAGGTGCAGGCGGGAGACATTGCCTGCGTATCGAAATTAAAAGACACGCATACCGGCGATTCGATATGTGACGATAAGTTCCAGGTGCAGTTTGAGGATCTGAACCTCCCGGACCCGGCGATCGCTTTTTCTCTCAAACCGCGCTCGCGCGCCGATGAGGATAAAATAGGCGGGGCGCTCCACAAGTTGACGGCGGAGGATCCGACATTCAAAGTCACCCGCGATGAGCAGACAAAGGAAGTTATAGCAAACGGTATGGGCGACCTGCATATCAATATGATGATCAACAGGATGAAGATGCGTTATGGCGTACAGGTTGATATAGGTACGCCGAAGGTTGCGTATAAAGAGACGATATCGGGCAAAGGCGATGCCATGTACCGGCATAAGAAACAATCGGGCGGTGCCGGGCAATTTGCTGAGGTCTGGCTGCGCGTGGAGCCGCTGGAGCGCGGCAAGGGTTTTGAATTTGTCGATGAGGTTGTCGGGGGCGCGATACCGCGGCCGTTCGTGGTGAGCTGCGAAAAGGGCATAAAGACAGCGATGCAGTCCGGGCCGATGGCCGGTTTTCCGGTAATAGATATCAAGGCCACCGTATATGACGGCAAGACCCATCCCGTAGATTCGAAGGACATCGCTTTCCAGACAGCGGCAAAGCACGCTTTTAAGGATGCAATAATGAAATCGAAGCCGGTTATCCTGGAACCGGTTATGGATGTCGATATCACCGTGCCGGACGAGTGTATGGGCGATATAGCCGGAAGCCTTAATTCACGCCGCGGCAGGGTAATGGGCATGGAGCCCGGTGAAAGCGTCCAGACCATAAAGGCGAAGATACCGCTGGAAGAGATGTACAAATACGTGAATGAGTTGAAGTCGATCACGGGCGGCCGTGGGACATATACGATGGCTTTTTCGCACTATGACGTGGTGCCGTCCAATGTGGCGCAGGCGATTATCGAAAAGGCAAAGTTGACCAAAAAAGAGGAAGTGGAAGAATAATACCAAAGAGGGGATTATGAGCGGACATTCTAAATGGGCTACCATTAAACACAAGAAGGCGGCGACCGATGCAAAGCGCGGATCGCTTTTTACCAAGCTTATCAAAGAAATAACGATTGCGGCAAGATCCGGCGGTAAGCCTGAAAACAATCCAAGGCTGAGAGTCGCGATAGAACGCGCCAAGGAAGCGAGCATGCCCGCCGACAATATAGAGCGCGCCGTAAAGAAAGGCACGGGCGAACTCGATGGCGTGAACTACGAAGATATAACGCTGGAGGGGTATGGCCCGGCCGGAGTGGCTATCTTTATAGAAGGCGTAAGCGACAATAAGAACCGGACTACCAGCGAGATCAGGACCGTCTTCTCGAAGAAGGGCGGCAATATGGCGGGCGCCGGTTCCGTGAGCTGGATGTTCGAAAAGAAGGGGTACTTTGTTGTCAGCAAGAAGACGATCGATGAGGATAAGCTCATGGGGATCGTTCTCGATGCCGGGGCGGAAGACCTGGTGGTCGAAGACGAAAATTTCGCCGTTAAGACCGCGCCGGCCGATTTCTTCAATGTAAAGAAGGCGCTGGATGATAACAAGATCGCGACGGAAGACGCAGAGATAACATTGCTGCCGAAATCGACTGTGAAGGTTGCCGGAGACGACGCGAAGAAGGTGCTAGACCTGGTGGATGCGCTTGAAGAGCACGATGATGTTCAGCATGTCTATGCCAACTTCGACATACCAGACGATCTTATAAAGGAATGATGTGATAGGATGCGGATACTCGGAATAGACCCGGGTTTAGGCACTACAGGATATGGCATAATTGACGGCGATACTTTCAGGCTGATAGAAGCGGGCGTGATAAGGACTCCCGCCGGGATGCCGATCCAGGATCGTATCGGCAGGATATTCGACCAGATATCGGAGATAATCGAGGAACACAGGCCGGGAGTATTGGTCCTGGAAAAAATCTACTCGCATTATAAGCATCCTACTACGGCAATACTGATGGGCCATGCCCGGGCAATGGCGTGCCTGGTTTGCGGCAAATTCGATATAAAGCTCGCTAACTATCCCTCCACAAGAATAAAGAAAGTCATCACAGGTAACGGCCATGCGTCTAAAGTACAGGTACAGAGAATGGTGCAGGACCTCCTGAAGCTGAAAAAAGCGCCGGAGCCGGCCGATGTCAGCGATGCGCTTGCGATGGCTGTAAGCTACTGTTTTATCGATAAGGACCGAAAGTCGTCATGATATCCCATATTTCCGGAAAGATACGCAAAAGAAAAACCTTAAGCGTGATAGTGGATGTGGGAGGTATGTCATACGAAGTGATGATCCCCCCGGCCGTCATGAAAGGATTAGATAAGGCGCGGACGGAAGACGGGCTCATAACATTGATAACCTACCATTATCATCAGGTGGACCAATCCAGGGCCATACCGGTGCTCGTCGGATTTCTTAATGAGATAGAGAAGGAGTTTTTCGAGCATTTTATAACAGTTTCCGGAGTCGGGCCAAAAGCCGCATGCAGGGCTATGGCCCTGCCGTTTTCTGTCATAGCGGACGCGATCGATAGAGGTGATATGGCGCTTTTGAAAACATTGCCCGGAATAGGAGAGCAGAAGGCGCGTGAGATAATCGCCAAACTGCAGGGCAAGGTCGGCAAATTCGGATTGATAAGGGATAGCGGAGATGCCGAAATGCCCGGCATAGAGGCCGATGTTCGAGATGAGGCGGTCAATGTGCTCCTGCAGCTTCAGTATAAGAAGGCCGAGGCGCGGGATATGGTCGAGGCGGCCATGAAACGTAATCCCAAAGTATCGAATTGCGAAGAGATATTGAACGAAGTTTATAAAGGGTCGAAAGTAAAGTCGAAGAGCTGATCATGAGCACAAAAAAGATTTCCGGCGGAGACAGGGAGCGCATAGATTTCGAGCAGGATATGGATGCGGTCGATAATCCCGCAGCCGGAAGTAGGGCCATAACTAACAACGAGACCGAAGAGGACGTGATACTGAATATCTCCCTGCGTCCCTCAAAGCTCCGGGATTTCATAGGGCAGGGCGATGTGGTAGAGAATCTTAAGATCTCCCTCGAAGCGGCCAAAAAGCGCGGCGAGCCGATGGAGCATACTCTCCTTTCGGGGCCTCCGGGGCTGGGCAAGACATCGCTGGCCAACATAATCGCCCATGAGATGGGCACGCGTATTACCACGACGAGCGGCCCGGCCATAGGACGGCCGGGTGACTTGGTGGGAATTCTCACTAATCTTCAGGCTGGGGATATACTCTTTGTCGATGAGATACACCGCCTGTCGAGGACAGTCGAGGAATATATATATCCTGCCATGGAGAATTTCGAGATAGATGTCATAATGGATAAAGGGCCGTATGCAAAGACCTATAAGTTCAACCTTAAGCCCTTCACGCTCATAGGCGCGACCACGCGGGCGGG
Organism: Candidatus Omnitrophota bacterium; assembly: GCA_016935115.1. Classification (GTDB taxonomy): domain Bacteria; phylum Omnitrophota; class Gorgyraeia; order 2-01-FULL-45-10; family 2-01-FULL-45-10; genus CAIMPC01. The sequence continues at coordinate 7,401 of JAFGRN010000030.1, forward strand.
GCTTCTGACCGCGCCCATGAGATCGCGATTCGGCATCTTCTATCACCTCGAATTCTACGATGCTAAAGATCTGGTTACGATAATAAAACGCTCAGCTAAGATATTAAATATCCAGATCGATAATGCCGCGGCGGAAGAGATAGCGCGCCGCGCCCGTGGGACGCCGAGGGTGGCGAACAGGCTCCTGCGCCGCGTGCGAGATTGGGTGCAGGTGAAGAAAGACGGCATAATAACGAAGGATGCCTCCGCCCAGGCGCTCAGGAAACATGGAATAGATACAATGGGCCTTGATAATATCGACAGAAAAGTGATAAGCGTCATACATGAATCGTTCGGGGGCGGGCCGGTCGGAATAGAGTCAATCGCCGCTACTATGAATGAGGAGCCTGATACGATCGTTGATATTGTGGAACCGTTTCTTCTGAAGATAGGATTTTTGAAGAGAACCCCACGCGGAAGAGAACTTACGAAGCAGGCATGTAGCCATATGGGGTTTTCAGGTAAAGGCAGCTGCGATAAGGAACTCTTTTGAGTGAATATACTTCTCCATATCTGCTGTGCTCCATGTTCGATATATCCGATCGCCGAATTGAAGAGGCAGGGCCACCGGATCGCGGGTCTTTTCTATAATCCAAATATCCATCCCTATTCAGAATACCTGAAGAGAAAATCGGAAGTTGAAAAATATTCATTGGAAGCCGGCATAAATGTTGTGAAGGGCGACTATGATATAGAGAAATATTTCCAGTTTATAACGCACAATGAATCCATCGGGAAGAGGTGCCCGGCGTGCTGGTGGATCCGTCTTGAAGCCGCGGCTAAATTTGCCAAAGAGAGCGCCTTCGACGCGTTCACGACCACTCTTTTGGGAAGCCCATACCAGGACCACGATACAATCAGGGCGATAGGAGAGGATCTTGCAAAGAGAGATGGCTTGAAATTTTATTATCAGGATTTTCGTACCGGCTTCAGGGATGCGCTTAATACGGCCAGGTCGAAGGGAATCTATTGTCAAAACTATTGCGGCTGCATCTTTTCCGAGAGAGAGCGTATCGATAGTAAGACATGTACGGTTAAAGGTAAAGGGAATAAGAGATGAAAAGGGCGGTAGTGATCATAATGACAACCATATTGGCGGTGTTATTTCCGCTTAATGCGATAGCCATGGATATTTCATCCGATAATATTATGGTGAGAGTTATGGTTATGGATGACAAAGACTCTGTGTGCATAGCGATAAAGAGCTGCTATAAAGTAATGGCCAAAGATACGGACAGGGTGGTAATGGATGGCCCGAGGCTTTCTGCCAAAGTTTTGGCTACAAAAGACGGGATAATGATCGGGATAAGAGAACTTAAGATGCGGAGCATTGAGATAGTGTCCGACGGGAAAACCAAGATATCCGTGGGCGGAAGGATATTCAGGGGCAGTATCGAGATAATCAGAAAAGAGAACGGCAAGCTTATGCTGATAAACCGGATAGCTCTGGATGACTATCTTTATGGAGTGCTTTACCATGAGGTATCGCACCGCTGGCCTATGGAAGTCCTGAAGGCGCAGGCGATAGTAGCGAGGACATTTGCCCTCTTTCAGGCCAGGCAGAATAAAAATAAGCCGTATGACCTGCGCAGTGATGTATATTCTCAGGTTTACGGAGGCAGTACTTCCGAGCGGTGGTCGACTACAATGGCCGTAAATGTCACTAAAGGCAAGGTATTGGTTTATGATGGAGACATACTGCCCGCGTACTATCATGCAACATGCGCTGGTTCGACTGAGAGCGCTTCAAATCTTTGGAAGACGGATATAGGCCCTTTAAAAGGAGGGATATTATGCGACTATTGCAGGATATCGCCACATTATAAATGGATGAAAGAGATACCGCTCTGGAAGGTAGAAGAGAACCTGTGTAAAGGCCAATATAATATTGGCAAGATCGCCTCGGTATCAGTGCTCTCCAGGAATAGCTCCGGAAGAGTGGATAAGCTGGAGATAAAGGATGACTCGGGTGTATCGGTCATACTTACCGGAAAGGACTTCAGGCAGCTTCTGGGGCCCAATGAAATAAGGAGCACCAAATTTGACCCGTCGATAAAATGCGGCAGCCTGATTCTTGAGGGGTATGGTTGGGGCCATGGTGTCGGGATGTGCCAGTGGGGAGCTTTTGGTATGGCTTCTCAGGGTAAGAAGGCCGCGGAGATCCTGCAGTTTTATTATCCGGGAACCGAGATCGCGACGATAGATCAGATCAGAGGCAGGTTTTGAATATAATGGAATTTCTCTCCTATGCCGCTTTTCCCCGTAAAGTCCTGATTTATCAGGCCACTCAGGCTGTACATCCGGTAAGGCAGGTTCATAAGTATTAATAAGGAATAGCATGGATTCGGGAAGGCTGGAAGAACTGCTCCTGACGGTGCAGAAACCTGGAAGGTATGTTGGCGGCGAATGGAACTCTGTCAAAAAAGAGTGGGCCGGTGATAAAATAAAAGTACTGTTGGCGTTTCCTGACGTCTACGAGGTCGGGATGAGCTATCTTGGCATGAAGATACTATACGGCATACTTAACGGCCGTGACGACTGCCTGTGTGAACGCGTCTTTTCACCATGGACGGATTTTGAACAAATTCTGAGAACCAACAGGGTTGACCTATTCAGCCTCGAATCACGGAAGCCCGCAAAAGAATTCGATATAATCGGCATAAGCGTAGCCTATGAACTATCCTATTCCAATGTATTAAACTTGCTCAATCTTGGCGGAATCCCATTAAGGAGTTCCGGGAGAACAGATGAGGATCCTCTCATAATTGCCGGCGGCCCATCGGTCTATAATCCCGAACCTATAGCCGAGTTTATTGATGCCTTTGTTATAGGTGACGGAGAAGATGTCATCAATGAGATAGTGGACTTATATAAAGAGTTAAGGACCGAGGGAACCTTGAAAAGGCCTAACCTTCTTCGGAAGTTGTCGAGGATCAAAGGTATTTATGTTCCGTCTTTGTACGAAATCAATTATAAAGATGACGCTACCATTGGAAACATAAAGCCGGCCGAAGAAAATATTCCGCCGAAAGTCAGCAAGAGAACAGTCAGAGATTTTGACAAAGCCTACTATCCCGTCGATCAGATAGTGCCGAATATAGGCATAGTCCATGACAGGATAGCAATCGAAATAATGAGGGGCTGTAAGCATGCATGTAAGTTCTGCCAGGCGACTGTTGCATACAGGCCGGCAAGAGAACGCTCGGCAAAAACGGTCATCGAAATTGCCAGGAAAGCATACGCGGCCACAGGATATGATGAGATATCCCTTCTTTCGCTCTCCAGTATTGATCATTCAGAGCTTCATAAGATAGCAGAGGGGCTGAACAGAGAGTTTTTACCCCGGGCTGTTTCAATATCGGTGCCATCACTGCGCATCGAGGATGCGTTAAAGGACCTGCCGACGCTTATATCCGAAGTTAAGAAGTCCGGATTGACTTTCGCGCCTGAGGCGGGGAGCGACCCTATGAGGAAGTTTTTAGGCAAGAATGTCAAAATAGAGAGATTATTTGAAGCTGTATCCGAATCATTCAGGAGGGGATGGCGCAGGATAAAACTCTATTTTATGATAGGCCTTCCAGGAGAGACCGATGAGGACATTGCCGGCATAGCGGAACTTATACGTAAGATATCAAACCTGAAGAGAGATATAGATGGCCGCCCAGCGCAGGTTACGGCCAGTATAAACGCGTTCGTTCCCAAGCCGCATACGCAGTTTCAGCGTGAAGGGATGGACGCGATCCAGTCACTTGAGAGAAAGAGGTCTATGTTGAGAGATATGGTAAGATCAAAAATGATAGACCTGGATTTTAATCCGCTAGACAGGAGTTATCTGGAAGCTGTTCTGGCAAGAGGAGACAGGAAACTGGGGGCAGTTATATATGATGCCTGGAAATCCGGGGCGAAGTTTGATAGCTGGCAGGAACATTTCAAATTTGAAATATGGCGTTCATCATTCGAAAGAATGAAGATTGATGCGTCTTTCTATGCTTTTAGGCCCAGGCAGCGCGATGAGATGCTTCCATGGGATATTATTGACATGAGCTAATTTGACAAAAGATTCACTGTATAGTATACTTTGAACAAAATAAATCAATATATTGTACGCTGACAATAATTATGAGGAGGCTGTCATGGCGCTCTTAAAAGATCTTTCTATAACCAATAAGGGACTCAGGTATAAGCTCATGATAGCATTTAGCCTCATGACTGTTATACCGCTTTTGACCTGTTTCTATGGACTCTCACCGGCTATATTCCCCGGATTTCAGATCTATGTCGATATTTCACTCATAGTAGTTGTTTCCATAGTCATCTCACTTCTCGGAATGATAATCGCTTGCAACATAGTAAATTCCGTCGTGGAGCTTGCTTCGGAGACCAGAAGGATAGCGAGCGGCGATTTTGACAAACGCGTCAAGATATCGGCAGATGACGAGGTGGGCAATCTGGGACAGTCTATAAATATGATGACCCAGAAGATAAAATCTAACCTGGATGAGCTCAGGGCCTATGGCCAGAACATGAAAGAGATAAATGTCGAGATACATAAGAAGGTTTTAACCCTCTCCAGCCTGCTTCAGATAGGGGACATAGTTTCAGCCGGTACCGTTCAGATAGATTCATTGTTAGAGCTGGCAGTAGAAAAAGCATCGAGCCTGTTTGATAGCGGTTTCGGGGCTCTCTACACTCCGAGAGTGGAGGGCGGCGATTACATAGCAAAGACCTGCTATAACATCGACAAAGAGAAGGTAGCTGAGATAGTCATAAAGAAGAATGGGCGCGGTATTCTTGAAAAAGCCGTAGAGAACCGCTCTATTCTCCGGATAGACGGCAGTATCAAGATGACGAAGGAGATGGATGATTTCAAGGAAACTTACAATATAAAAAATTGCCTGGCGATCCCGATATGTTCCGATAGGTTGGTATTCGGCCTGCTTTTGATAGGCAACCGATTGGATGATTTTACTTATACAGGCGATGATACGGAACTTGTTAATGTCTTCGCCAAGCACATAACCATAGCGATCGAGAGCGATATACTTAACAGGAAGAACGAGGAGCTGGCGGTAAGGGACGATCTGACAGGCCTGTATAATAAGCGTTATATCCTCGTCAGCCTGGAAGAAGAGATAAAGAGGGCGGTCTTTTATCAGAGGCCCTGCTCATTTGTTGCTTTTAATATCGATAATTTCAAGAATTTCCGTGAGTCTAAAGGCGAACTTGCTTCCGAAGAAGCGCTGAAGAGGATATCAAAAGTGATAAAGGATAATACAATACCGGCAGGCAAAGCTGCCAGAATAGGCGGAGATGAATTTGCAATGCTTCTGCCGGAGAAAAATAAGAGAGAAGCTGCTTATATAGCCGAGGAAGTTCGTAAAAAAATCGAAAACGCCAATGTATTGAAAGAAGGGAAGGCCTGCCTTACGGTTAGCGTCGGCGTAAGCGAGAATCCAATCGATGGGTCTACTAGCGATGAACTTTTTAAAAAAGCCACAAGCGCCGTAGAGAAAGCCAAAGTGCTCGGCAAGAACAGGGTTGTATCATAAAGGATTGGAGAATCAAGGATGGCACATATAGCAAAGGATCTTTTAAGGTTGATGTTTGAGAAAGGCGCTTCGGACCTTCATATTACCGCCGGAGCGCCGGTACAGCTCAGGATAGACGAGAACCTATTCCCCGTAGATGACGCGGTACTTACGGCTGAGGATTCCAAGGCTCTTACTTTTAGCATGTTGAATGAGGCCCAGATAAGAAAGTTTGAAAAAGACCTTGAACTGGATGCGGCATTTGCCTTTGAGGAATTCGGAAGGTTCAGGATCAATGTTTTTAAGCAGAGAAATTCGGTCGCCGCTTCTCTCAGGCTTATACCGCATGACATATGGTCTTTTGAGGAGTGCGGGCTGCCCTCCGATGTGGCGATAGACCTGTGCAACAGGCCGAAGGGTCTTGTGCTGGTTACCGGCGCTACCGGAAGCGGTAAATCTACAAGCCTGGCATCGATGATAGACTGGATCAATGTTGGCCGCTCATGCCATATTGTCACAATAGAGGATCCTATTGAATTTGTTCACAAGAACAAAAAATCGATAGTTAACCAACGAGAGGTTTACAGCGATACGCATTCTTTCAATGATTCGTTGAAGCATATATTGAGGCAAGATCCCGATGTTATCCTTATAGGCGAGATGAGAGATCTCGAGACGATCGAATCCGCTCTCATAATCGCGGAGACGGGGCATTTGGTATTTGCGACCCTTCATACATCGGATTGCGTTCAGACTGTAAACAGGATCGTGGATGTATTCCCCAATCATCAGCAGGACCAGATACGCACGCAGTTGTCTTTTGTGCTTGTCGGCATTCTCTCACAGCAGCTGATACCGAAAGCGGAGGGGAAAGGACGTGTTCTTGCTACGGAAATCCTGATGGTAAACGCTCCTGTCCGCAGCATGATACGCGAGTCGAAACTGCACCAGCTGTATTCCGTCATGCAGACATCCAAAAAAGACGGCATGAAGACCATGAACCAGGCACTTTATGAGCTTTACCATAAGAGGGCCATTACTTATGAGCAGGCTTTCGAGAGAACTACCGACGCGGAAGACCTGGAGAGATTGTTTAAAAAATAGCATGCGGAGAGCGGATGCCAGGCAATAAGAGAGTAGTATCAAAACAACTGGGCGAGCTTCTGCTGGAGCGGGGCATAATAAACGAAGAGCAGTTGAATAAAGCCCTGAAGACCCAGAAGGAGCGGGGCGGCCTGATCGGCCAGGTCCTTGTCATGCTCGGCTATGCCAAAGAAGAGGAGATAGCCCAGTCGCTGACCGTGCAATACGGCTTCCCGTACCTGCCCCTTGAGTGCTATGAGATAAATATCCAGGCCATGAAACATATTCCGCAGAATGTGGCCGAACAGTATAACCTGATCGCTATCGATAAGATGGGAGACCTGCTTACGATCGCAATGTCAAATCCTTTAAATACGCAGGCGATTGAAGATATAGAGATGATATCCAATTGCAAGGTCCAGGTATTTGTCAGTACCATGACAGATATCAATAATGCCATAAAGAAATACTACCAGAAGAAATAAATCCAGATGGTCCCGGGGCTTAAAGAAAAACTTACCAAGATTCTGATAGACAGGAAGCTTATAAAAGAAGCTGACCTTCAGAAGGCTCTTTCTGTCCAGAAAGAAAAAGGCGGCTCATTGAGCGACCTTCTTGTCTCGCTCGGTATAGTATCAAAGAATGACCTCATGCTGGTCTTAAGCGAAGAACTCGGCATACCGCCTATAAACCTGGGGCGTTTTAAAGTGGATCCTTCCGTCCTCGGCCTTATTCCAAAGAAAGTAGCGAAGCATTACAAGATCATGCCCATTTCAAAGATGGGCAATGTGTTGACGCTCGCGATTTCGGATCCCCTTAACATATTCGCTATCGATGATATAAAGACCCTTACAGGTTTTAAAATAACGCCGATAATAACTACAGAAAAAGACATCAGGGATGCCATAGGGCAGTATTATGACGAGGGAGCTTATTCCGCCATAGAGAAGATAGTTACCGACATGAAGGGATCCGAAGGCGATGTAAGGCTCCTGGACGGTTCGGGCGCCGGCGCCGAGGATATGGCGAAGATTGCCCAGGAAGCTCCTGTGGTAAAGATAACAAATATGATACTGGCAGAGGCTGTTAATGTGCGCGCAAGCGATATTCTCATAGAGCCCCTGGAAAAAGAAGTACGTATCAGGTACAGAGTGGACGGTATATTACAGGAAGGAAGAAAACCGCCGAAAGTACTTCATAGCGCTATAGTATCCAGGCTGAAGGTAATATCGGATCTCGACATATCGGAACACCGCCTGCCGCAGGACGGCAGGTTTAAAGTGAGATTATACGGCAGGGAGATAGATTTCCGTATTTCAGTTTTACCGTCGAGCATGGGAGAAAAAGTCGCGCTGAGGATACTTGATAAGGCCCAGGCAACTCTGGATATAGAAAAACTCGGATTTGACCAGCGTTCCATAGGAGAGATAAAAAAAGCCGCTGACAGGCCGCATGGTATGATACTTATTTGCGGCCCAACAGGATGCGGCAAGACGACCACTCTCTATTCAATATTGCAGATGGTGAATGATCCCGCGGATAATATCGTGACAGTCGAAGATCCTATCGAATATCTCATAGAGGGCATAAACCAGGTAAGTTCACGGCCCGAGATAGGCCTTACATTCGCGGCGGCCCTGCGTTCGATACTAAGGCAGGATCCGGATACTATAATGATAGGCGAGATACGCGATTTCGATACTGTAGATATAGCGATAAAGGCGGCGCTCACCGGGCATCTGGTATTGAGCACTCTGCATACCACTACAGCTACAGGTTCGGTAGTACGTCTTGTTAATATGGGCGTAGAACCGTTCCTTTTGACATCCTCGCTTATAATGGTAGGAGCGCAGAGGTTGGTAAGAAAGATATGCAATAATTGTAAGGAAGCATATACTCTGGATAAAGATGTTGCCGAGAAGCTGGGCCTGAAAACATCGTCAGGCAAGGTCACTCTGTATCGCGGAAAAGGGTGCCCGACATGCTTCGGAACCGGATACAAGGGCAGGATAGCTATTATAGAAGTGCTTACCATGACACCCAAGATCAAGGAACTGATACTGGCGGGCGAGCAGGAGTATAAGATAAGGGAAGAAGCAAGGCGCGAAGGGATGAAGACGATACGCGAGAATGGCATACAGAGCGCTCTTGACGGAGTGACGACGCTTGATGAGGTGGTCAGGGTTACCGTCGGGGAACAGGTAGATACGGTGTAAATATGATAGACTCGTTCAGAGACAAACTGGTAGATATCCTGATAAACGGCAAGCTGATTACGCAGGAACAGCTTAAAGCCGCTTTTGATATACAGAAGAATATAGGCGGATCTCTCGGCAAGGTTCTCGTCTGGCAGGGGTACATTTCCCAGAAAGACCTGGTTATAGCTGTCAGCCAGCAATTGAACATCCCTCTCATAAACCTCTCTAAATATAAGATCGATAAGACATTGATACAGCTTATACCGGAGCGCATAGTGAAACAGTACCTGATTATGCCGGTATCAAAGATCGGCAATGTTCTTACCATCGCCATGGCAGATCCTCTCAACATATTTGCCATAGACGACATAAAGACCCTGACCCATTATAAGATCCAACCGATAATAGCTACGGAAAATGATATCAAGGAAGCGATAAATACTTATTACAGCACCCCGGTTGAGGATATCTCCGAGATACTGGAAGGATCGGAATCCGGCGCCGTAGAAGTCGAGACCGGCGATGAGGGCGAGGAGAAAATAGATGTAAGTGAGGTAATGGAAGAATCGAAGAAGGCGCCCATAGTGAAGGTTGTAAACCTGATATTGAATGAGGCTATGAAAAAACGCGCCAGTGACATACATATTGAACCCAGAGAGAAGGCGCTTAAGGTCCGCTACAGAGTAGACGGAAACCTGCAGGACGCCATAACCCTTCCGAAAAAGAACCAGAATGCCGTTATAGCCAGATTAAAGATAATGTCAAATCTTGATATCACCGAAACCAGGGTGCCGCAGGACGGCCGTTTCAAGATAAGTTTCGAAGGCAAAGAGATAGATTTCAGAGTCTCTGTCCTGCCTATAACATTCGGCGGTAAAGTGGTCTTAAGAGCTCTCGATAAATCGAGCCTCAGCGTCGGATTGGACAAGCTGGGATTTTTGCCCGGCCCGCTCAGCACGTTCAAAGCCGCGCTTGCGAAGCCGTACGGATTGATACTTGTTACAGGCCCGACGGGAAGCGGCAAATCGACTACGCTCTATTCGATAATAACACAGCTAAATACGCTCGACAGAAATATAATTACACTGGAAGATCCTGTAGAGTATGAGGTCGAAGGGATTACCCAGATACAGGCGAAGCCTGACATAGGATTGACATTTGCAAGCGGGTTGAAATCAGTGCTAAGGCAGAGCCCCGACATCGTAATGGTGGGAGAGATAAGGGATTTTGAGACGGCAGATATCTCCATAAAGGCATCCCTGACGGGCCAGCTTATATTGAGCACATTGCATACCAATGACGCTGCCGGCGCCATAACAAGGCTTATCGATATGGGAGTGGAGCCTTTTCTTGTAGCTTCAAGCCTGGTCCTATCTTCCGCGCAGAGACTAATGAGGCGGATATGTCCGTCATGCAGGGAAGAGATGGATATCCCGCGAAATGTCCTGGAGAGGGTGGGTATAAATCCCGACGAGATAACCAAGAAGGGAATAAAACATTTTTATCATGGTAAAGGCTGTCCGCGCTGCAATAATACCGGTTATCATGGCCGTTTCGGGATACTCGAGGCTATTCTTATCGATGACCATATCAGGGATATGATTATGAAGAAAGCTTCCAGTGATGATATAAAAAATTATGCCGTTAAAGAACAGAAGGTGCTCACATTGCGGGATAATGCGGTGGAAAATTTTGTGAATGGCGTTACCACCCTGGAAGAGGTCCTTAAAGTGACATCGGAGGATTGATATGCCGGATTTCAGGTATGTTGCTAAAGATCGCGAAGGAAGGTCGATGAGTGGTAAAATGGAGGCCAAGGATCGCGCCGGCGTGGTTGAACTTTTACGCAAGAAAGATCTTATAATCATATCGGTAGATGAGGAGATACAGAAGACTAAGGCATCACTGCCATTTTTCAGCCGTAAGAAGAAAGTGAAGCTTGATGACCTTGTAATGTTTGCCAGGCAGCTTGCGACGATGGTAGACGCGGGTATTACGCTGGTAGCGGCCCTTGATATCCTGAGCGAGCAGGTAGATAATAAGACTTTTAGCGAAATAATACTGAGCGTGCGTAATGATGTCGAAGCAGGGCTCAGCCTCTCCGCGGCGCTTGCGAAACATAAAAATGTATTTTCACCGTTATTCATAAATATGGTGAGAGCGGGGGAATCGAGCGGTATGCTGGACGAGATACTGGAGCGGCTCTCGGAATATCTTGAGAAGACGAGCAGTCTGCAGAAGAAGGTCAAGTCTGCCATGGTATATCCGACCGTAGTGAGTTTTATGGCATTTTCCATAACACTGGTTCTTGTGCTGAAGGTTGTGCCTATCTTTAAGGAGATATTCATGGGCTTTGGGGCAAAACTTCCGGCTCCTACAATGTTTCTTATAACTATCAGCGATATGCTTCAGAAATACTTTTTAATCATATTTCTGGCTGTGGCGGGCATCGTTTTCCTGCTTACAAAATATTGCAATACGGAGAAGGGCAGGATCAAGCTTGACGGCTTAGTGCTTAATCTCCCAGTATTCGGCATACTTCTGCGGAAAGTGGCAATCAGTAAATTCACCAGGACGCTATCTACGCTGGTAAAGTCGGGGGTGCCTATACTATCGGCGCTCGAGATAGTCGGCAAAACTTCCGGCAATAAGGTAGTAGAGATGGCGATAGAGAATGTCAGGGTGAATGTGAGGGAGGGGGAGAGCATAGCGGAACCCCTCGCGAAGTCAAAGATATTTCCTGTAATGATGACCAGGATGGTGCTTGTAGGAGAGCAATCCGGCGAGCTCGAAAAGATGCTTACTAAGATAGCCGACTTTTATGATGACCAGGTCAATGCTACCGTAAGCGGGCTTACAAGCCTGATAGAGCCGCTTATAATAGCCTTTTTGGGCATAGTTATAGGGTCTATTGTTATAGCCATGTTCCTTCCGATATTCAAACTTACCACAGTTATTGGCATGTAAAGCCTGTATTATCGATTCCGTACCCTTGACAATGGCATTTTTGTAGGGTATACTATATTATGGAAGGTCTTGTTAGGAGTCCAAAATAGGTTAAACGCAATAATATTATTTAAATGATGTATGTTTTGAGCTCCGAGAAGACCACGTGTTCAGCGGTATATGAGCACGGGGAAATGGGTCTTTCGGAGTTTGTTTTTTATAGGAAAAAAATACCCAATCCTGGGAGAAAGGCAAGGTGATTAATATGATGATAAAGATGAATAAGAAGGGCTTTACGCTCGTGGAAATAATGATCGTTGTCGCTATTATAGGTCTATTAGCGGCGATAGCCATTCCGAACTTCATCAGGGCCAGGACGACAGCGCAGAGAAACGCGTGTATCGCCAACCTGAAACAGATCCAGGGCGCGATCCAGGTATGGGCCATAGACATGGGCGCCGCCTCAGACGCGACGTTCACTACGGGAGATATAGTTCCCAATTACCTGAAGGCGTGGCCGAGAGAGGGTACTGTTTCGTATCCTGTTCCGGCTAACGTAAACGCGACTCCCGTGTGTCCTAATGCCGCTACCAATACAGACCACGTTCTGTAATTGGCGGATTCGGATGGTTCGATCAGCGTAGGCTAAAGATAAGCCCTGCACTCAACTTGAATGAGCGCAGGGCTTATCTTTTGTTTTAGTTTGACGTCGCCTTGACAGTGATATTATTATATGATAGTATTATTAAACAGATATGATTGAGTCTATAATGCGGTAACACGGCAAAAATTGAGTGATGAATCTGAAGAATAAAGCTGGTTTACTATTGGTCGAAAATTTGGTTGCCATATTATTGGTAAGCGCCCTTTTGATCGGTATTTTGGGCGCTTTTTTTGTTTCAAATATAAGCACAGTGCGAGCAAAGCACAGAATGGTAGCCATGAACATTCTGAGAGAGTACATGGAGCGTGAGATACGTGGCGGTTATGATGGCGGCGATAGTGATGAAGGCGACTATTATGTTACGGTGACCTCGGCCACCGGTAATTCGGTTACCATCGATGAGAGGGGCACTGCAGCGGTCGAAGATGATCTGATTGGCACGATTGCGCCGGACCCGTATTATCCTTTGAACATTGAAGATGCTTCCGGGGATCCGCTTACGTATCAAGGTGTTCCATATAAAGTTATAGGTTTTACGGTTACATGGCAAGAAGATGCTACTGGCCAGATTTGTTCGGAAAGGGCGCTTACCTATGTCTGTTATCATTCGTCGGCGTAAATCCGTCGCCGCATTCACGCTGGTCGAAACTCTTTTGGCGACACTTATAGCCGTATATGTGGTGGCCGCGGCCTGGTCAATATATGTTATCACGTCCATGTGGTGGCATAACATATCGCCGGAGATCGAGGCTGAGAGAGTGGCCCGGTCGGCCGTCTTGAGCGTAATTGGTGGGACGGTAGATTCGACCGCCGGCACGGACGTCGTGGGGATAAACTCGTACACGCGGCGCAATGGTATCGCCTGGGCGTTCTTCGATCCGGATCATATACCGCCGAATACTCCGGTAATATCGGAAGATCGAAGAACGATTGATTTTCGTCTGGAGGCGGATAGCGCGAACTCGAGGCGGTTCTACATGGCCGTGGATCCCGTTACCGGTCTCAATGCCGTTTATTATAGAAATAACCTTAATCAGTCACAGTTGATCAAACCTACATTGGGAATTACGGATCTGCAGTTCTATTTTTACACGGTGGGCGCGGAAACAAACTACAATATGATTAAAGTTGTGGCTAACGTTGAGAAAGATATTTTAGGAACCAGGAAAGAACCAAAGCATATCAAAATACAATATTCCGATTACGCTTATTTAAAGAACTCCCTATGATGCCAAGAATAAAGAGAGGATATATACTCATAATCGTCGCGGCGTTTCTTACTATCGCGAGCCTTGCGGCGTGGGTAGTTGTGGGCCTGGGTTGCGGTGAGATATTACAGACGAGAAACAGGAATGATACCGTTTCGGCGTATTATGCGGCAGTGGCCGGCGCTGAATTTTTGTATGCCAGGTTGAAGTCTGTGGAAGGCCAGATAGTTTCGTGGCCCCAGACATTGGCTGAAACGGATGTGAGGACGCTCCCATCAGGTGGCACCACAGTCGGAACGGTTAGCGCGGTGGCCAATACTGTGGCTGCGAATATCTTCGGAATAGCATCAGAGGGTGTGGTTAACGGCCGCAGGGCAACAGTTGTCGTTAAATACGGCATGGACAATCCATTTACAAACGGATATCCGTTAGGTTCGGCAGGGTCAATGACGCTGACGGGAAATAGATGGCTTATTTTCAGGTCGTGGGTCAGAGCGGAAGGGCCTATAGCGTCCGGAGGGAGCATAACGTCCAACAATTATGTGCAGGTTTCCGGTGCGACCCTTCCCAATCAGCCATTTGCGCCGCCGTCCTTTTGGTACAAATGGGACTCTGCTTCTAGCCAATGGATATCTAAGTTGGTGGGGGATACTGATGGAAATGGCATATATCTGACCGACGTAAATCATGACGGTAAGGTTACTATAGAAGACGCCGGCGGCGATGAAGACATGGAGAATATATTCGCTCTGGACAATACCTATTCCTCGGACAGCGAGATAAATGATAAGGACGCCTTTTACACTTACTATACTCACGAGCTGAACGAGAAAGAGAATCTGCAGATAGGTGAGGGGCAATCAAATCACTATAATGGTAATCAGAATTTCGGTCCCAGCAGCATAGCCTCCGGTACCCGGGCTATATTTGTTGATGGCGAAACAGATATTCTCTTCAACAATACGCAATGGTGGGCCGCTGCTTCTAACCACACGATCATCTCTATGGGTGATATAACCATACTCCAGCCCACAAACGGTGTTAATGATACGCTTACACTTATATCGTATGGTGATATAGCTACCGGCGGACTGAATGTTTTCGGCGGTATAAACGGTAATCTTGTAGTTTACTCGCACGGTGATTTTGACGCCTTTTATGGAGGTAGTTCTAACGGCACGATCTTCGCGGATGGCACTATGAATATCGATACCGTTTATCCCGTTCCGTTTTTATTGAATAGAAATCTTAATAAAGGAACCGTGGATTGGGCTAATCCGGCAAATTGGCCGTTAGGTTTGCCGCCGAACTACAATCGCATTACGTTGAGCTTCAGCATATTAAACGAGATCACAGGGTATAAACCGAGGATGCAGAGAAAGTGACCACGAAAGATATTAAATCACTGCTGTTGAATATCGGTATTTTGATGGTATTTGCGGGGCTTGTTATGGTTGCTGTCAGATCGTGCCATAAGGAGGCCGTTATAATCACGCCGCCGGTAGTTCAGGCTCCAAAAGATGTTGCGCAGGAGGCATCCGTGTATCGGCTGGAGGATCAGAAAGCGCTCTCCGATCAAACACCGTCTAAAAATCTAAACGAGGTATTCGAAAAGTATCCCAGGTCGGATGCGGGCGAGAATATGGTTGCGCAGTGGGCAGCAGTGAGCGCGGCTGATAAGGCGAAGCTGGCGGGGCTGCTGGATAAGAGTATAGATGATTCGAAAGCGGCGCTCGCGAATAACCCGGAAAACAAAAGGGCCAAAAAGCTGCTGAAGATTTCAGAGGGCCTTAAAAAGATGGCAAGTAATAACTTTGATTACAAACTGGCGCCGGATGAAAAGATGGGCGCTGCTGATGGGGATAGAAAGTGACCGGAAGATCGAAGAGCAGAGTCGGACTCGATATAGGCAGTCATTTTGTCAAGCTGGTGGAAATATCGGGCACATCGGAAAAACCGGTGTTGGTTTCGTTCGGCTTGAAAGACATAAGAAACTCTCCTAAAGGAGTGGTAGTCGAAGCCATAAGGGCCCTTGCGTCGGAGAATAAAGTACCTTTCAAAAACTGCTGCATATCCCTCTCCGGTTCATCACTGGTCGCGCGTATATTATCTCTTCCAAAAATGACGGATGAAGAGCTGAAGAACGCCGTCAAGTTTGAAACCGAGAAATTTATTCCGTTCGACATAAATGAGTGTGTTCTTGATTTTCATGTTCAATCCGACGGTATAAAGGGTAAGGAAGGCCTGGACGTGCTTCTGGCGGCGGCCAAAAAAGAACTGGTTATGCAGAAGGTAAAGATTGCCGAAGAAGCCGGCTTCAGCGTCAATATCGTAGATGTGGATAGTTTCGCGATCTCGAATGCCTTCTGGAAAAATTTTCCTCCGGTAAAATCATCAAAGGTCACGGCGCTTCTCAATATAGGTTCCGTATGCACGAATCTCGTGGTGATCAAAGGCGACATCATAGCATTCGTAAGGGATATGCCCATAGGCAGCAGCGAAATGGCTGCCGGCAAGAACGATGAGAGTGCCGGTTTTGCCAAAGATGTCCTCGCCAGGCTCCTCGATGAAGTGAAACTCTCTTTCGGTTATTATGAGAACCAGAGCGGCAGGGGCATCGATGATATATACATTTCCGGCGGCGGCGTGTACTTGCCGGAACTCGAAGATGCATTTAGCGGCATACTCGGGTCGAAAGTCAATGGATGGAACCCGTTCCAGTTTCTGAAGATAGACTCGTCCAGGATCGATATTGCCGCGCTGGATAAAACCAGGAGCTCTTTTGCCGTTGCGGTGGGCCTTGCCCTAAGGTGATATCATGATAGAGATAAATCTGCTTCCCCAGGAACTGCGAAAAAAGCCGTCGCCGTTTGCCGGTATTAAATTCGCGGAGCTCGATATTAAGAGTATTCCTATTTTTCCCATAGCGGTTGGAATAGGCGCTGTGGCCATCCTGCTGCACATAGGCCTTTTTATTGCCGGAATGAACCTGAATAGCAAACTTATCTCGATATCAAAGAAGTATGATAGCCTTATTCCCATGAAGAAAGAAGCGGATGCGCTGAGCGCCATGGTGGCCGATATCAATAAAAAATCAGCCGCGATAGATGATCTTATGGCGAAGCGTTTCAGCTGGGCTAAGAAACTTAATGCTTTGAGCGATTCCATGGCTCCGGGCATATGGCTTTCGGAATTATACTATGATGAGCGCCCGGCCACCGGAAAAGGTAAAAAGGAGATGCCGGGAGCGCTTATGATATCGGGTTATGCGGCCGGCGCCGGAGAACAGGGAGCGGCATCCATAGGGAGGTTCATAAAGATGCTGCAGGATGACGAAAGTTTTTATTCCGATTTTGAGAAGATAGACCTGGTATCCACAAAGAGCGACAGGGTGGATAATCAGGATGTAATGAGTTTCAGGATTATGTGCTACTTCAAGTGATAGGGAGCTGATAGTTATGGTCGGCAGGATATTGTCGAATATACTGAAAAACCAAAAGCAGATGATGATACTGATAGTGGTATCGGTATCCGTTATGCTGCTTCTGTATGCAGGCTTTGTGCTGAAGCCGCTGGCTGTAAATATAGCGGCTTTAAATGGAAAGCTGGCGGATGTCAGCGCGAAGCTTAAAGCCGCGGAATCCGTTATTGCCAGGATGGACAGCATGAAGGCGGCGGTTGAAGCTTATCAAGAGAAGGTAGATATGTATGAGAAGACGCTCCCTTCGGAAGGCGGTGTTCCGAGCCTCCTGGAAGGATTGTCTAAAATGGCTAATGACGCGCGCATGAGGATAGTCGGTATTGTGCCGGTGGAATCTAAAGGCGCGAACAGGGAGGGCCGTGTCTATCAGGAAATCCCGATAATGATAAGCGCCAAATCCGGGTATCACGAACTGGGCCTTTTTATGTCGAGCCTGGAGAATTCGGATCGTCTCATGAAGATAGCGGATATCCTTATAAGGTCTAATAGGGCTACAGTCAGAAAACACGATATAGAGCTTTTGGTGGTTACTTATCTGCTTACGGAGGGAAAATGATCCCAGTCACGGCGCCGGCGAGGGCCGCTTCTTTATTATTAATCGCTATCTTTACGCTGGCTTCAGCCGCTTTCGGTGAGGGATACAGGTATGACTCTCATGGTAAGCGGGACCCGTTTATTCCTCTGGTCGGAATTGAAAAGCCGGTTATCTCCAGCCTTGCGGATATCACATCCGTAAGCGATATTAAGCTGGAGGGCATTGCCAGCATAGCCGGAGGCAAGATGGCGGCGATATTGAATGGCGAGATCGCGAAAGAAGGCGACAGGTTCGGAGAGATAGAGATAATAAAGATCGAGAAGAGAACAGTTACAATAAAAATGGGGGATAGGAATTATGAGCTTAAGATCTCGGAAGAGATGGCGAAGGCCGGACAATAAAATTCGTTCGGGAGCAAGAAGCGCCGCTGTATATGCACTTATAATTTCAATGATAGCCGCGCCAGTTTCTACGCAGATTACTTTTGCCGATGAAGAGAAAGTGGCGGCACCCGCATCCGGCGCAGAGACGGCCAGCCAGGCTCCTGCGGCGGAATCGGCGGAGCCTGTCGCTCAGGCCGACGACCAATCGGCCGCTCAGTCACAGCCTGCCGTTACTGAACCCGAAAAGGTTATTGAAGTCGCTCCGGTTGAACCGGGCAATGTAACGGTAAATTTCAAGGGTGCCGATATAAGGACGGTCCTGGCATATATATCCGAAGTGGCCGGTGTGGATATAGTGCCGGCTCCAGATGTTAAAGGCATAGTAGACCTCAGGTTGACCAATAAACCATGGAGCGCGGCGCTCGATATTATAGTAAAAAACTATGGGTTCGCGTATGAGAGAGAGGGAGATATAATCAGGGTCGTCACGCTTGATAAATTAAAACAGGAAGAGCTCGCGACACAGGCATTCAGCCTTAACTACAGTAAAGCTAAGAGCGTTGTCGATGCCGTTACCAATATCGTCGGCGACAGGGGGAAAGTTGTGTATGATGAGCGTACCAACCTGCTCCTCGTAACAGATATACCTACCAATATCTATAAGATAGCGCAGGTTGTCGACAGGCTCGATATAAAGACGCAGCAGGTCCTGATAGAAGCCAGGATCATAGAGACTGTGCTTGGCGATGATGAGAAGATGGGCATAGACTGGTCCATGAAGATGTCGGTAAGCGGTTCCTCCCGGCCGACTACGATACCATGGAGCCCGTTTGAAAATACCGATTGGAGGGCGCTGGAAAACGTGCTTCCATTTTCACAGACAGGAGCTCCGCAGACAACATATGATGCCGGCGGCCAGCTTACAGAAACGACTCCTGCCGATTTTCCTGCCACGACAGCCGGCCTTAATCCCAAGGATTTTCCGTTTGCCGTGAAGAGCGACTTTACATTCGGAACGATCGATTTTAGCCAGTTTAAGGCGATAATAGAGTTTCTGAAATCGAGATCCAGCACCGATACTATATCCAATCCGCGCGTGGCGACGCTTAACAATGAAAAAGCGACTATCAATGTTGGTGAGGAAGTCAATATGCCAACATTCGAAAGAAACTCTACGACGGGCAAGATGGAGATAACCGGATATGAACCGAGAGAGACCGGTATAATACTGGATGTTACCCCGCACATCAATGATAAAAATGAGATAGCCCTGGAGCTTACGCCCCAGATAAGCGACTTCCAGGGTTTTAAGCCGATAGTGCCCGGCAGTGATGTTTACGCGCCGATATTCAGGCAAAGGCAGGCAAAGACCCATGTAATGGTAAAGGACGGGGATACAATATTCATAGGGGGGCTTATAAGCGACAGGAATGTCGACAGGCGCACCAAGATACCGTGGCTTGGAGAC
>JAFGRN010000031.1 GCA_016935115.1 Candidatus Omnitrophota bacterium
ATTTCGTCTTTAATACCTTAGTCACTCTGGCCGGATCGCGCGTCGCATATACCGTGCTCAACGCCCCTTCTCCCACGGCTTCGCCGGTAACTTTATCCGTAACGCGTCTGGCCGCCTCGAACTCGCGGACGGCATGGTCGATCAATCTCTGCGCGCCCTCCATATCGCTGGCCGCCATCGCCTCGATATCCTGCGTCGTCATCGCGAGTAGCTGCGCCACGGCCGCTCCCGCCGGCACGCCGGCGATCGGCGTGGCACGCGCAGGCGCAACTGGTGCTGCGGGTATGGCAAGCGCAACCGGCGCGACGGCTGCCGGCGCGGCGGGCAACTCCGCCTGCGCGAACAGCCTCTCGAACTCCGCAAGCTTAGCCGGCTCATTCGCAAGCGCTTTACGTATCAGGTCCGTTTGATCGAACCCGGTCTTCCGCATATAATCGACCAGCTCTGCCGCCGTGCGTTCTGCAACGAATGCCGGTATACCGGCCGCATCCACGACTCCGCCCATCGGCGGCGCTACCGCTCCGACCTTCCCCACCTCAGCGGTCATAGCCAGGTATGTTGCCAGCAGGGCCTTGTCAGCGGGATTTTTCAGCCATTGTTTGTTCAGTTCCTTGTAAGCCTCAGCCAGGAGGGCCGGCCAGCGGTCCAGACCTACGGCCTTTGCCAGTTCTTCTTTCCGGGCTTCCGAGAGCGAGGCGAAGGAGTTATTGTTCTCCTGGAACGTCCTTATGACGAAGGCTATGGCCTCTTCCCTGTTGCGCGGCAATTCTACCGGCGCGGCCGGCGCCCGCTTCGCTAGCGGCGTGGCGAACGGCGCGATGAAGAGGTTCCATGCCGCATGAAGGGCGATGTTCGCTATGAAAGGCGACGCAAGGATCATCGGAAGAAGATTGGGGACAAAGGTGTTACTAAGAAGCGTGGATAGCGCTATGCTTATAGGCGCCATTATCGTGCCGAACCATATGATACCAAGGCCTATCGAGCGCTGCCGTATCTCCTGAGGCGACTGCGCGCCGTGCGACCTTATGAACTCCCCGAACGTCTGCGCCATGATGTCCGGCAATTCGATGAATGCCGCGGCGATCCTTATGAACCACTCGGGCGCGTTCGGGAACATGTCCCGCGTGGTCCTCAAAGTAAGAGTCGGCGCTGCAACCGGCGGCGCGCGGGGCGCGCCGGCCATTTCCCCCATTTCCATCGCCTTGGCCCTGACAGCGGAGGTAACATTATAGTTATAACTCGGCTGATATTCCCTTGGCTCCAACGACACCTTCCTGGAGGTCGCGTAAGCCGACAATATGTACTTTTGGAAACCCGTCCTGTTTGAGAGGCCGCCGGCTTGAGTGGTAATAAGAAGCTCGAGGCCGTTCCTCTCCGCGAATATGTATATCTCCCTGAATATCCTGTCAATGAGCTCTTTTGTCTTGGCTGTGTCCAGGGCGCCCGTAAGAGATTCGGACGGGTCGAAGCCTAAAAGTATAAGCTTGTTGCCCTGGATATTGAATAACAGCGAACCGGTCAGTTCCCTGTCGCTCAATATATTAGCGATGAATAGGTCTTTCCTCGCCATATCGTACGGATAGTCGCCGAAACACGTCCCGGAATAGCGCCCCTGATAAAGCGCGAGAAGGTTCTTGCCCCTGAAAACGATCTCTATTTTCTTGGTCAGCTTTGACTTTTCGTCGGCTTTCCTCTTCACCTCGTCTTTTAACTGCGTCAGCACCTTCCATTCGCCGCTTCCTTTCACATTTCCCGCTAAGGCGGCAAGGCCGATATTCGCCAGCTCATCCTCAAGATACCTGTCGGCCTCGCTAAGCCTTGAGATGACCAGGTTCGATTCGTCGACAGAAGCCGTACCGTCAAGATACTTTTTCAGCAGGCCGAGGTCGATCCTCTTGAACACTTCGAGGATGAGGCCGGCGGACTCCGCAGGCGTCAATTCCAGTTTCTTATATATGAAATTCTTGATGTTCGCCCTGGCGGCATCCGCCTTTGCGGGATCTTCAAGCTGCATAAGCAAGCCGCGCGGGACGCCCTGCGCGCCGAGAAAGGCCTTATCCATATTATCGACCCTGTCGCTGATCTCCTTTATCCGCCTGGTCATCTCATCGCGGTCTACCCGGGCAGCCCTGCTCAATATAGACGCGATCATGCCCTTAAGCGTCTGTTCGAATGCTCCCGGAAGGGCCAATTCGGCCTTTGCGGCCTCAAAATCGAAAGCCGCCGTGTAGCTGTCCTTGAGGCCCTCTGTCACCATCTTCTCATCTACATCTTTCATGATCTGCTCTATGGTCTTGTTCTCCGTCTCTACTCCCAGCTCTTTCGCGATAGCATTTATCTGGCTTAGCGCGTCTTCGTCTTCCTCCAGATACATACCGAGCCATACCAGATACATCGAATAATCATCAACTTTTTCGCCGTAGAAGGCTTTTCTCGCAAATGCCGCAT
The DNA here is from genome assembly GCA_016935115.1 of Candidatus Omnitrophota bacterium. GTDB lineage: Bacteria > Omnitrophota > Gorgyraeia > 2-01-FULL-45-10 > 2-01-FULL-45-10 > CAIMPC01. The sequence continues at coordinate 2,449 of JAFGRN010000031.1, forward strand.
AGTCTTTGTCGGCCTGATTTATAACGCTTGCTATGGCGGAATTTCTCCGCTCCGGATTTTTAATATTATCTATCACCCCGGCCTGCTCGGCCAGCCGCTTCATATAAATGTATATCCTGTTCGGGTTTATGCCGCGGCCTTTTCTGCTCTCCAGAAATTCGCGCACTACCCTTCGCTGCACCTCATCTATATTGAGCAGGCCAAGGACATTTAGATTGCGGTATGCCTTTTCGATATCCTTGCCAAGCGCGTTCACTGCGTCCAAACCCCATCCGTCCATAAGCGCTTTATACTGGAAGGCGATATCAAAGGTCGAAAAGCTAGGGATGCCGGATAGATCATAAATAATAGCCGCGCCCATCGCCTTTTCGGGCCGCACCAGCGCCATCGCGGCCTTCAACAGCTCTTCGCCTTCCACCGCCTGGTTCTCGGGGGCCGCCAGAAAATCGAATGCCTGCTCGAACTTTTCCGGCGTCAGCTCTAAATACGACCGCTTGGCTTCATCCAGAAACATCGCCATCAACATAAAGGGCCGCGGCCCGTATTTGGACAACTGGTCCTTATGTTCTACGGCGAACCTGAATTCCGGCGCGTAACTGAAAATGATGTTCCATTTCTTTCTGGAATCTATCCTTTTCCTTACAAGCGCAAATATATTCTTTGCTCCATATTTCTTTATGGCGTCGGACAATTGAGATAATCCTTCGCATGCAAGGTATATATTGCCGTCGTTAAGCTCTATCGCCTCCTTCAGGTCCTCCATATCTATAAAACCGCCCTCGAGAAGGCCCCTCACAAGCTGCAAGCCATTGACGAGCGGCTCGACCTTTATTCTCATTTCCGAGATGGCCATTTGGAGCATGGCTTTTCTTGCTTCTTCGAGCTTTTCAGGGGTCATCTTCTCGCCTGTAACGGAAATGCCGATACTTTCTATACTTATATTTCTAAGCGCAGTGATGTCGATCATGATAAATTTGTTCTTTACTGATCTTGCGAAATCGATCAAGCCCATGATCCACTCGAACTTCCTGATCAGGTCGCCTATCGGTGACTTTTCCAGCGCCTCCCTCATCATCTCTTCTTCGGACGGCACAGGGATAGACAAAACGGTCACCGGCGGAGTTGCTTTGAAAAATGCTCCATATAGCCTGTGTCCCAGATACGATAAAAGGACTGTCCCGCCTATAGCAGCCATGTACGGCAGCCCGGCGATAATATACGGTGCGAGCGCCTGCCACAAGCCTATCGCCAGCACGCCGATGCCTGTCACCCCTGCAGTCGCGAAGAGCGCGCCGATATGCGCGAACCCGGCTCGCGGCGGCGCGCGAGGCGCGGTGGGCGGACTGACGGGTGCCGGCGCTGCCTGTGGCATTTCGCTTGCTATCCTCAATATCTCATCCGCTATCTTCCGGTAGGCTTTAGATTCATCGCTATCGTTGAGCGCGTCCTTGAAATCGCCCATCGCTTTTTTCAGATTATCGTATGATGCGGGCGCGGTCAGGCCTTTCTCCATCTCCTGCCTTATTGTTTCATGATCGACCGCATAGCCGCGCACGAGATTGAAGACGTCGAAAATACCTCCGTTACCTTGAGATATCCTGCCAAGCGCGCCACTCGCCAGACTAAGGTCCGCGGAATTAGCGAAAAGTAGGCCGCTGCGTATTATGAAATAATCCACGATAAGCATGGGCAGAGCCGAGCCCAGGACCGCGAGCGGCATATTTACCCCGAAGAGTATGGACCCTACATATGCGATCGGCACCATATTAAGGGCGTAAATATACATCATCTGTTTCCAGTGCCTGCCAACGGGCATTGCAAGCCGTATAGTATCTTTTACGGCCTGCCAAACCGCTGATGGCTTCTTTGGGCGGCCAGCTTTAAGCATGCGGATGTCCCTGGCGTTCCTCCAATAGCGGGCATTGGCTATCATCACGCTTATCGGCAATAGCACTACGGCCAGAATAAGCACGGCAATGGACATCGTGGGATGCTTATATAATGAAAGATACATATAATACGAGAACCCGCCCTCTTTAGCCAGACAGCTAAGGATATAACTCCTTTCCTCATTGCCTGCCAGCCCGGAAAAGAGAATATGGCGCAGGATCTCCATCTGCTTGCTGCCCGGATAGCCGGCGCCCATCTTTCTCATCAGAAAGCGCGTATAGCTGTTATAATATTCTTTTACTTCATCTGTAAGCCCTTTGCTATTTGCCAAGAATTGCTCCAGATCAAAATTTACATGGATCCGCGTTACTGATTCCCATGCCTTCATTTTTTCATCTTCTACCGGACAGCGATTTAGCATGTACTGAATTATGGCCGGAACGGCGGCTTTGGCTGCCGGGCCGATCCTGCCGAGGATTTCTGCGGCTTCATCGCGTATGAAGTAATTTTTATCCTTCAACGCCTGAATAAGCGCAGGGACGGCAGGCAGGCCGATCTTGCCGATAGCTTCCGCTGCCGCATTGCCGATATCATCCACCGCCTGAATAAGTTCCGGCACAGCATCTTTTGCGTCAGGGCCGATCCTGCCGAGGGTTTCTGCCGCATTCTTGCGAACGACGTCATTTTTATCTCCCAACGCCTTGACAAGGGCCGGTACAGCATCTTTGGCGGCCTGGCCGATCCTGCCGAGGGCTTCTGCCGCGTTCTTTCGGACGTCGTCATTTTTATCTCCCAATGCCTTGATGAGTTCCGGAACGGCGGCTTTG
>JAFGRN010000032.1 GCA_016935115.1 Candidatus Omnitrophota bacterium
AATAACGATATCTCCCTCATAGCCAACTGCGACACAGAGATGAAGGACGAGTTCTTCGGAATCTACGGGTCGGGTACCGTAAGGTACCAGTTCTAGCCAGGCTTGAGAATACTGCATATCATGAAAATATAATTTGACAATTTCGAATTTCATGGTATACTTTTGACATGCTTAAAAGAACAAACCTCAAACGATGTCTCCAAAAGGCGTTAAAGAGAAGCCGCTCGGTTGCGCTGCTTGGGCCCCGTCAATGCGGAAAGACAACGCTGGCGCGCGAACTGGTAGATATCAGATCCTCCAACTATTTTGACCTTGAAGACCCGGAAAGCGTCAGGCGGCTGGATGACGCGATGACAGCATTGGCAGGGCTTAAGGGCCTGGTGGTGATAGATGAAGTCCAGCGGCGCCCGGAATTGTTCCCGATCCTCCGCGTGCTCCTCGACAGGAAACCCCTCACTGCCCGGTTCCTGATCCTGGGAAGCGCCTCTCCGGAATTATTAAAGCAATCCTCCGAAAGCCTGGCGGGCCGCATAGAGACTATCGTTATGGGAGGATTCAATCTCGATGAAGTTGGGCCCAGGCAAGCTCCGCGCCTTTGGCTGCGAGGAGGATTTCCGCTCTCTTTTTTGGCCAAAAACGACGCCGACAGTTTTATCTGGCGCAAGCAATTTATTCAGATGTTTCTTGAGAGAGACCTTCGCCAACAGGGCATAACGGCCCCTACGGTCGCGCTGTACAGGTTCTGGACGATGCTGGCGCACAGCCACGGGCAGGTGTGGAATGCGGCGGATCCGGCAGGTTCTCTGGGGGTTAGCCAGCCTACAGTGCGCAGGTATTTGGACGTACTTTCAGGGGTCTTCATGGTGCGGCAGCTGCAGCCATGGCATGCGAATATAAAGAAGCGCCAGGTGAAATCCCCGAAGATATACATTCGCGATACGGGCATGCTTCACACATTGCTCGGATTAAAGACAGAGTCGGACATATTCGGTTCTCCCCGCTGCGGCGCCTCGTGGGAAGGGTATGTGATCGAGGAGGTTATCCATTCCGTAGATCCCGACGAGGTTTATTTCTGGGCGACCCATAATGATGCCGAGATAGATCTGGTCTTCGTGAAGAACGGGCGCATGTACGGGCTTGAGTGCAAGCGCTCCGACGCGCCGAAGATGACGCCTTCGATGAAGATCGCCCTGCGGGACCTGGGGCTTGAACGTATCGCCGTTATCTATCCCGGCAAACAGAGGTATGCGCTTGACAGGCGGGTCGCCGTCGTGCCGTTTGACGCGGTTTCCGGCGGGATGAAAGAGATCTTCAGCTTATAAGAAGCCGATGGAGTTCATGGTTCTCGCTAACCGGTCATTCTGAATAATTTAAGGTTCGGAGATAGAGATAGATGCAGTACATACTTGCCATAGACCAGGGCACGACCGGAAGCAGGGCTATCCTTTATGACAAAAACGGCCGTGCCCGCGCAAACGCTTATCATGAATTCCCGCAGCATTTTCCGAAACCCGGATGGGTTGAGCATAATCCCGAAGAGATATGGCATAGTGTCAGAAGAGCTGTCCATGAAGTCCTCAGAAAGTCGCCGGGGGCGCGGATCACCGCTATAGGCATTACCAACCAGCGAGAAACGACGGTCGTCTGGGATAGGGTAACGGGATTGCCTGTCTATAACGCGATAGTGTGGCAGTGCAGAAGGACGGCCGGCCGGTGCGATGCCCTTAAAAAAGAAAAAGGCGGCATCACTCTCTTCAGGAGGAAGACGGGGCTCCCTATTGATGCCTATTTCTCGGCGACAAAACTCGAGTGGATACTGAAGAATGTGCCGGGCGCGGCGGAAGCGGCAAAGCGCGGCAGGCTCTGTTTCGGAACGACAGATTCGTGGGTTCTATGGAAATTAACCGGTGGCAAATCGCATACTACCGATTACACAAACGCCTCCCGCACCATGCTTTTCGATATAGATAAGAAGAGATGGGACGGCCTTATATTGAAGAAGTTCGGAATACCGCGCGGCATGCTGCCGGAAGTTAAAAGCTCATCGGGAATATTCGGCAGGACGGTAAAGATAGGCAACCTTCCCTCCGGGATCCCTATATCCGGAATAGTCGGCGACCAGCAGGCATCGCTCTTCGGGCAGGCCTGTTTCGAGCCCGGCACCATGAAGAATACGTACGGCACGGGATGCTTCGTATTGCTCAATACGGGGAAGAGGAGGCCGGTCACCGAACACGGCCTTATAGTTACCCTGGGATGCGGAAATTCATGCGAACCGGTCTATGCGCTGGAAGGGGCGGTATTTGTGGCAGGTTCCGCTATCCAGTGGATGCGCGACAAGCTTCATTTTCTGGATAAGGCTTACAAGTCGGGCGCCATGGCGGCGGAATTGGAATCGAATGACGGCGTCTATTTCGTGCCCGCCCTCGTCGGGCTCGGCGCGCCGTACTGGGACCAGGATGCCAGGGGCGCCATATTCGGGCTCACGAGAGGCACGACGCCCGCCCATCTGGTAAGGGCGGCCATCGAAGCGATGTGCTACCAGACGAAAGATGTAATCGAGGCCATGCGGATGGATTCAAAGTTTAGGATAAAGAGCCTTAAAGTCGACGGCGGAGCCGCCGCGAATGATTTTCTCTGCCAGTTCCAGGCGGATATTCTCGGAATAGATGTCGTGCGGCCGGAGGTCATAGAGACTACTTCGCTTGGAGCGGCTTATCTGGCGGGCATAGGTGTGGGTTACTGGAAGAACACAGACGAGATAAAGAAGCACTGGAGCATCGACAGGGTCTTCAGTCCGGAGATCCCGGCCCTGTCGGCCGGGAAGCTTTATGCCGGATGGCAGGACGCTGTCAGGAGAACTCTTACGCGATGAAAGAGTATGATGTCGCGATAGTAGGAGGCGGCGTAACAGGCGCCTCCGTAGCCAGAGAGCTGTCGCGGTATAGGTTAAGAATAGCGGTCTTCGAAAAAGAAGAAGAACTTGCTTTCGGAGTATCGAAATCCAACAGCGGTATAATCCATTCCGGAACGCAGAATCAGCCCGGATCGCTGAAAGCAAAACTCTGTGTCCGGGGCAACTTACTTATGCGCCGGATATCGAGGGAGCTCGGGGTCGATTTTAAGGAAGTAGGCTCGTTGATAGTCGCGTTTACGGAGGAAGAGCGGCTTGAACTCCTTAAAATAAAGAAAGAGTCGGAAGCGCTCGGCGTGCCGGGGCTAAGAATGGTCGATCCTGCCTGGCTTAAGAAACACGAGCCTAACCTGTCGGATAAAGCTATTGCCGCGCTTTACGCCCCTACCACAGGCATCGTAAGCCCCTACAGGCTTGTTTACGCATTATGCGAAAATGCCGCCGGGAACGAAGTCGAGTTCCATCTCGGCTCGAAGGTTAAAAAGATAATCTCTCTTCCCGCCGCCGAAAATATCCCGCGTTTCAAGATATTCACGTCAAAAGGAGATTTCAGGGCAAGGTATGTAATTAACGCCGCCGGGCTCTATGCCGACGAAGTCTCTAAGATGGCGGGTGTCGGTGGTTTCGAGATAACCCCGCGCAAGGGGGAGGAGTTCCTTCTCGACAAGAAGAGGGAGCACCTCGTAAACCATGTGCTATATCCTCTTCCCACTAAGATATCCAAAGGCATACTTGTGATAAAGACTTCCGACGGTAATCCAATGATAGGTCCTACGGCCCATGATGTATCCGATAAAGAGGACCTTTCGACTTCAGATGAAGGGCTTAGAGAGGTATTGGAAAATGTAAAGAAGATGATACCTACGATAAGAGAGGATGATATCATCGCCTATTTCTCCGGATTGAGGCCCGTGGCCGGGCATGACTTCATAATACGCCATGAGGCCGTCGCCCCGGGATTCATCAATGTCGCCGGAATCCAGTCTCCGGGGCTTACTTCGGCTCCGGCCGTAGCACTAATGGTCCGCGATATCCTTAAAGATAACGGCCTTAGTTTAAGAAAAAAAATATTTTTTCACAAATACCGGCGGAAAGAGAACCATCTCTTCTCTATCCCTTTCGAAAAAGCGGGGAAACTTATCAAAAAAGACGCGTCCTACGGAGATATCGTGTGCAGGTGTGAGATGGTATCGGCTAAAGAGATCCGTGACGCCATAGACCGCGGCGCGACTACGCTCGACGGGATAAAATTCAGGACCCGCGCGCAGGCGGGCCGGTGCCACGGCAGTTTCTGCACAGCGAGGATCATGAAGATACTTGCCGAAAAGACGGATAAGCCGCTTACGGAGATCACTAAGCGGGGCAAGGGTTCGGAGATCGTGAAAGAGGAGAGGGGCAATGATTGAGAGAGAGCTCGTCATAGTGGGCGGCGGGCCCTCCGGGATGGCGGCGGCCATAGCCGCGCGTGAGAACGGCGTAAAGGATATCCTGCTCCTCGAGAGGGACCAATACCTCGGAGGCATACTGAACCAGTGCGTACATACGGGATTCGGGCTCGAATATTTTAAGGAAGTGCTGACCGGGCCGGAATATGCGGACCGTTTTATTAAAAAGATCCGCGGCCTGCCGGATATAGAGATCAGCCTGCGGTCTTTCGCTGTAGGTATGACGGGAGATAAAGTGGTCACATTCCTGAAACCCGGCAGGATGGAGAGGGTAAAGGCGAGAGCCATTATCATGGCTACGGGATGCAGGGAGAAGACGCGCGAGATGGTGCATATAGCCGGAACGAGGCCGTCCGGCATATTCTCGGCGGGGTTTGCGCAGAAACTGATAAATATCGAAGGGCTTCTTCCCGGAAAAGAGGTCGTGATTGTCGGCTCGGGAGATATAGGGCTCATCATGGCGCGCAGGTTTGTCCTCGAGGGCGCGAAGGTGAGCGGTGTCGTAGAGATACAGGGCCAGTCGAGGGGCCTTGTCCGCAATATAGTCCAGTGCATAGAGGATTTTGATATACCCATATATTTCAATCACAAGATATCGAGGATCTACGGCAGGGACCGCGTCGAGGCCCTGGACGCGGTACGGGTAGATGAAAACTTCAATGAAATATCAGGCACGAAATTTGCCCTGAAATGTGATACTATATTGATGTCGGTGGGACTCATACCCGAGAACGAACTGATAGAGATGGCGGGGGTCGCTATTGACAGGAAGACGAACTCTCCGGTCTCGGAGGAATTGAACAAGACGTCTGTCCCGGGGATATTTGTCTGCGGCAATTCCTTTAAGGTCTATGACATAGTCGACTCCGTTACACGCGACAGCCTGGCCGCCGGGAAACTGGCGGCGGAGTATCTCGGGAGGGCCCGCGCATGACGAAGAAGATGGTCTGCATAGAGTGCCCCAAAGGATGCGTCCTGGAGGTGGATATGGACGCGAAACCGGTGAAGATAACCGGCAATAAGTGCCCGAAAGGTATTGGTTACGCTCTCTCCGAGATGGAGGACCCGAGAAGGGTATTGACCTCTTCCGTGCTTACGGAGTCCCTGGAGCTGAAACTGGCTCCCGTGAAGACCGATAGGCCCGTGCCGAAAAAAGAACTGTCACGGGCCATGGAAGAAATAAAGAAGATCAGGTTGAAGAGGGCCGTTTCGGCGGGCGATATAGTGGCTGAAAATTTCCTGGGCATGGGAATAAAGCTTGTCGCGACGAGAGAGGTAGGGTTGGTATGAGGCGCAATTCTGCCGGAAAAATAATTTTTATAGCCATAATCATGGCGCTCCTGATAGCGGGCTGGCTCTATTTTATAAAGGGCTATGTCGGAATAAGAAAACGCGGCGCTGTCCCCGCGGGACTTATTTCTGAGGCGCAGGTTCCGGGCATGAAGGATATCCGCCTGGTAGCCGATCCGATGAAGGCGAAAAATTCCAGTCTGCACAAGCTGATAGAAGACTCCGGGCTTATAAAGGCGGAATTTAAAGGCGATGAGATAAATATACTGGCAATATCCGGCGGGGGAGCCAACGGAGCTTACGCTGCCGGCGTGCTCTGTGGCTGGACAGAAGCAGGGGATAGGCCGGATTTCGATATAGTAACCGGAGTAAGCACCGGCGCCCTCATAGCGCCGGCGGCATTTCTCGGGCCGTCGTATGACGGCCTGATACAGGACATATATACGAACATTACAAATACGGATATTGCCAGGCAAAATTTTGTCCAGTTTTTATTCCAGGGAAGGCCGTCACTGCTGGATACACAGCCGTTGCGCGGTGTCCTGCGGCGCGCTGTGACCATGGAGGTCCTCAATGCTGTGGCTCGCGAATATGTTGCCGGCCGGCGCCTCTATATAGCCACTACCAATCTTGATGCCAGGCGCATGGTCATCTGGGATATGGGCGCCATAGCGTCCTACAGGACTCCGGAGGCACTGGAGCTCTTTCGGAACGTGATGCTCGCCTCCGCTTCGATACCGGTGGCGTTCCCGCCGGTCATGATAGAAGTGGAAGCGCTCGGACGTATTTACGACGAGATGCACGCCGACGGGAGCATAGCCACGCAGTTATTCGGCTCAATGCTCATAACCGGATATGAAGAGGTAAAGAATAAGAAGACAAATGTCTTTGCCATAAGGAACGGAAAATTCGCCGATGTGCCCCAGGAAGTGCCGTATAAGGTATGGGATATCGCCGGAGCGGCATTCTCCACTCTCATGACATGGCAGAGTTACGGCGATATATACAGGTTCTACACTCTGGCCAAATACGAGAAAATAAATTTTTATTTTTCCTGCATTCCCTACGAGTTCAATGAAACCCGTCATGGCGAATTCGACCTCTCGTACATGCGTAAATTATTCTATCGGGGGTATAAGATGGCTGTTTCCGGAGGCCACTGGATAAAGCCGGAGGCCCACGGCATTAATAATAACGCGAAGGCGGAGTAACGCATGGTTACCATGATGTTTGGCGGAGCCTGTATCCTTTTCGCTCTCGCGTACGTAAAATACGGCAAATTCCTGGCCAAATTATTCGACCTCGACGATACCCGCCACCCTCCCGCGCATTCCATGTACGATGGGGTAGACTATGTCCCGACTCCCGCGCCTATCCTCTTCGGCCATCACTTTTCGTCGATAGCCGGAGCCGGGCCCGTAGTGGGCCCTATCATCGCGGGCCTGGCTTTCGGATGGCTCCCGGTCTGGCTGTGGGTCATCATAGGTGCCATCTTTATCGGCGGCGTGCATGATTTTGCCAGCCTGGTCATCTCCGTGCGCAACCGCGCCAGGTCGATCGCCGAGGTGGTAAAGAGCTACATGTCCGATAGGGCATACCGGCTGATGCTGGCGTTTATATGGCTCGCGCTTATATATGTGCTTACGGTCTTTACGGATCTGACGGCGGTCACGTTCAAGACCGATGGCGGAGTAGCCTCTTCTTCGGCGCTATTCATACTGCTGGCGATAGGATTCGGCCTGGTTTTATACCGTTTCAAGATGCCGTTAAAACAGGCGACATTGATATTTGTCCCGCTGGTCTTTTTCAGTGTCTGGCTTGGCCAGCGCATGCCGCTTTCCAATATTCCGGCTCTCTATGGAGATACGGCTAAGACCTGGTCATTGGCCCTGATTGCGTACTGTTTTATAGCTTCCGTGTCGCCGGTCTGGGCGCTTCTCCAGCCCCGTGACTATCTGTCGAGCTTCCTGCTCTATGCCTCGTTGATCGGAGGTTTTGCGGGGATAATATTCGGAGCCCTTCCACTAAAGTATCCGGCGTTTACCGGCTGGGTATCGCCCGATGTCGGAGGGATGTTCCCGCTTCTTTTCGTGACAGTGGCGTGCGGAGCCATAAGCGGTTTTCATTCCATAGTGGCTAGTGGCACTTCCTCGAAACAGCTTAACAGGGAGACTAATGCCGTGCCCATAGGTTACGGGGCTATGCTCGTTGAGGGGCTGGTTGCGGTCATCGCTTTAAGCGCCGTCATGATAGTATCATCCGGAGATCCGATGGTAAAGAAGGCGCCTCTTATGATATACGGCGCCGGCATGGCGAGATTTCTTTCTGTATTTGGTATTCCGGAGATATACGGGAAATCCTTCGGCATACTCACGCTATCGACATTTATCCTTACCACTCTCGATACGGCTACCAGGCTGGCTCGCTATATTCTGCAGGAATTCTTCAATATGGAAGGCAAGAAGATGAGGTTCATGGCCACGGCGGCGACGCTCTTCCTGCCGGCGGTATTTGTCCTTATTAATTTCAAAGATTCATCCGGGGCCATTGTGCCGGCATGGAAGATAATCTGGCCTGTATTCGGGGCGACCAACCAGCTGCTGGCGGGGCTCGCTCTCATGGTAGCGGCCGTCTGGCTGAAGAAGAAAGGTAAACCCGTCTGGTTCGTGGCGCTTCCGATGGTATTCATGCTGGCCATGACATCATGGGCGTTATTCCTTATAATTGCGCAATATAAATTCAGCCTCCTAGGGGTTATAGGCGGAATATTGCTCTTCCTGGCATTCCTTCTTGTCATGGAAGCGGTCGAAGTCTTCGAGGCGAAGCACCACATAAGGCGAATGATAAAGAGAAGGAGAAAATAATTATGCCTGCCCTGAAAAATCTGTTATGCCTGTCATTTTTCCTGATAGCGCTTCAGGCATCTTCGCTATATGCCGATAACCAGCGCGTCATGGTGGCGCTCTATAATAGTAAGTCCGGAGCGGACGCGCTGGCGAGAAAAGCGTCCGCTATATCCGCCGGAGAGGTAATTGCCTCGAAAGAATTTAATTATATTTCGCCGGGCGATTTTATCAGAGCCATGATGGGCGGAAGTTCCGCGGTGCCGGCCGCGGCGGAGCCGGTAAACCTGGAAAAAGAGTACAGCGAGGAATATTCCGGAGAGCTCGAGGACATGTCCAGGCCTTATAAAGGCAGGATAGAAAATCTCTTCAAGATGCTAGAGATGGCGGATATCCTGGTGGGAGGCAATGTCGGCATGGACGGCGATTTTATCAGGATAGAGATAATGGCTGCGAGGCTGAAAAATTACAGGGAATATTCGGCCGTTATCGAGACTACGCCCGCGCGCATGGACGCCGAACTGCGCCATGCGGTGAGGGACCTGTTGAAGAAGGCCTCAAAATCCGAAAAAGTGTATGCCGATAAGCTTACGGATGCCGAATTGTCGAAAGTGACATATATGGTGAAATCATCTGACGGTAAAGATATAATAGTGGAAGCCGATTACACCGGCGACAGGCCCGATCCGGAGCTCCAGAGCCTGAATCTTCTGCTTCCGGACGGGGCGGATAAAGACGGCGTGGTAAAGTCAATGGTGAAATCGCTGGAAGGCAAGGCTATCGGTATAGAATTCAGTTATAATCGCGGCAAGCCGGAGAGCGTGAAAGTAAGCGCGAGCATTCCTGACCCCCTGAACATGGATAGGCAGTCCGAAGTCCTGACGATAAAGAGCAGAGGGGGCTATTTGCTGAACATCGAGTTTGTGTGGAAAGACGGCCTGATCGAATCGGTCAGGATAAGCCCGAAGGTAAATCCCTTCAGCGATTTTAATTAGATGACTGCAAGCGGAGAGGTGGCAGAGCGGTTGAATGCGCACGCCTCGCGACCGAGCGAAGCGAGGAAGTCCCGCCAAACTCTTATTAGTAGATAGTGGTTTGACATAAAACTGTTTGGCGGGAAAAGCGTGCGAATATATTAGCGGAGAGATGGCTGAGTGGTTGAAGGCACACGCCTCGAAAGCGTGCGACTCCGTAAGGGGTCCCTGGGTTCGAATCCCAGTCTCTCCGCCACTAATAGGGGACGGTCCATTTGGGGACACCCTATTAACAGGTTGCGGAAAAATAGAACTGTTCCCATTATTTTTTGGTCGGGTAGCCCGATGGGCATATTAAGAAAGATCGATGGCAGATCAATATCGGCGGCGATATTGTGCGGCGCACTGGTCATGGGGCCGCTGGAGATGTTATCGGCGGCGCCGTCTAACGGGACACATTTTCCGGAGAGAGGCAGGATCGAGTCCGGATACGGGTACAATGCCATGTTCAAGCGCCCCTTGAGCCACTCTTTCGGTGATCTCAGCACATACGATCAATTCTATATGCTCACTTTCGGCGTCTATGACTGGCTGGCGGTTGACGGCCAGGCCGGGCTCGGCGGCATTACCGAGAAGAACGGCAAGCTCCCGACCCTGGAGTATAATACCGGGTTCGCCGGCGGGTACGGTTTCCGCGTAAAGGCGTTCGAGAATAAGCGCTGGGGCGCGCGCATCATATGGGGATTCCAGCACATAAGCGTCCATCCGTGCGACCGCAGTATAAATGACGATAAGTACGAGTCATTTCTTGACGATTGGCAGCTGAGCGCTGTAGCCGCGAAGGATTTTTACCGTTCCGGATCGAGGGTCCTGACGGCTTATGCGGGAATAAAAGGTTCCGATTGCGAGATCGTATATAAGTTGAACAAGCACGACAAGAAGCGCGTCTCCTCGGACCGGCACATAGGATTGATAACAGGGCTCGATATATATATTTTCGGCAATAAAGCGAGAGTCGGCGTCGAAGGCAGGTTCTTCGACGAGACCGCGCTATCGGCTTCGGCATCCTATCTTTTTTAACGGAATTTCCCAATGGACCAGGTAACTCATAATCTTACGGATATGCTGAATGTGCACCTGAATACCCTGTTTATACTGGGCCTTATACTCTTTGCCGGGACGATGGGCGCGAAGATATTCCAGAAGATGCGCATACCGCAGGTGGTAGGGTATATCATAGCCGGGATCATCCTGGGGCGGTCAGGGTTAAATATTATAAATAAGGATATAATCGAGGCCCTTGTACCGTTCAATTACTTTGCTTTAGGGTTGATAGGATTCATGATCGGGGGCGAGCTGAAGGCCGAGGTATTCCGCCGTTACGGCAGGCAATTTATGGTAATATTGCTCTCCGAGGGCCTGGCTGCTTTTGTAGCGGTCTTTCTTCTTGTCGGAGTTCTCGGAAGTTTTATCCTTGGAAATCCCGCTCAGTGCTGGGCTTTGGGCCTTCTGCTCGGAGCGATAGCATCGGCGACAGCTCCCGCGGCGACCACCGACGTCCTCTGGGAGTATAAGACCCGCGGCCCTTTGACGACGACGACCCTCGGGATAGTGGCATTGGATGACGGCCTTGCCCTGATCCTGTTCGCGATCGCGAGCAGTATCGCCCCCGTAATGCTTGGCGCCCATGCGTCGGTATTTTCGGCAGTGATCATGCCGGTTTATGAGATAGCGATGGGTATTGCTGTAGGCCTCATATTCAGTTTTATATTTATTACGATACTGAGAAAATACGCGGACAAGGATAAGATGCTGGTCTTCTCTCTCTGCAGCATACTCTTTGCCCTCGGTTCGGCATTGATAATGAGGGTAGACATGCTATTGGCCGCGATGACCATGGGGGCCGTTCTAATAAACAGGGAAGTACGCCTTAGTAAGGAAGTCTTTAAACTGGTTTCGGGTTTTGCAACACCGTTTTATATATTGTTCTTTGTGCTTGTGGGGGCAAAATTCGACCTGCATGTTACCACTATGAGCGCCGTCTTCATAGCCGGGATCTATCTTATAGGCAGGACCGCCGGCAAGATGCTCGGGGCCCGCATGGGAGCCGGATGGTCTGGCGCTCCGGATACGGTAAGAAAATACCTGCCATATTGCCTGTTTAGCCAGGCCGGAGTGGCGATAGGGCTTTCGATCCTCGCTTCCCAGGTATTCCCGGGGGCGATAGGAAACTCCATAATAGTGATAATAACGCTTACGACGTTTGTGGTCCAGCTTCTGGGGCCTCCATGCGTTAAATATGCCGTAATCAAGGCTCAGGAAGTAGGATTGAATATAACCGAGGATGACATACTGCGCAAAACGACTGTAGGCGGCATCATAGACAAAAATCCGCCGTATGTGCTGGAGAACAGCCAGCTTAAAGAGGTCCTGGCAATATTCAGCCAGAGCAGTTATCACACCTATCCCGTGGTGAATAAAGAAAAAAAGTTAAAAGGTGTTATTACCCTGGAGAGCATACGCAGGTCATTTATGGAGAGCGATACCGGCAGCCTCGTCATTGCCCACGATATAATGGAACCCGCCATAAGCAGGAGGATATCGCCGGCATCCACCCTCATGGATGCGGAAGAGGTTATAGATAAATACAATGTGGATTACCTGCCTATAGTGGACGAAAAATCGACCTTGCTGGGTTTTATGGAGAAAGAAGCGATAGATAAATTTGTCTCTTCCGAGCTGATAAAGGCGGAAGAAAAAGCGGCCTCGATGGGGTAGTTTTTGGTAAAATAAAGATATGGAGAAATTTATTAACCGGCACAGCCTGAAGTTCAAGATACTGGGCATTATTTTCATGGCCCTGTTCCTGATAACCTGCTCGCTCGGGTTCCTTGCGTTCCAGTTCAGCAAAGCCAGGATCATTACGATGCTCGGCGACTCTATCAGGGGGATAGCGGCGGCCATCGCCGGTTTTGTGCCTTTCGACGACGTGATCCTCATACTGGACAAGGCGGATGAGATAAAGTTGGCAGGAAAGCAGGATTCTGTTCGGTCCCAGAATCTTACCCTGCACGGGCCGAAGCGGCTCGGCCAGGCAGATGAGCCGGCACCGGCTTCTTCACAGCGGGACCCGAAAGAGAGATACGTGAGGTATGCGTCTATCCTCCAGATGATAAAAAAAGTCAATAATATCGACAGCTCCATAAATATATGCGTAGTCTCGGGCGGCCGCCTCCTTAATATCGTTACCAGCGAAGACGCCATATTTACTGGGGCGTCGTATGCCTTAAGGCCGGAAGCTAAGGCCGCCGTATTGTCCGGAATGGCTAAAGCTACCGGCATATATGCTGATAAAGACGGCATGTGGATATCGGCTTACGCGCCGGGAGAGGTCCTGCCGTCGGATGACGGCGTGGTCATGGTCGAGATAAATTACAGGATAGATACTTATGTAGAGATGCTGCGCGGGGAGCTATCCGCGATAGTGGTGATATGCATTATAGGATTTCTGATAGCCGCTTTTATAAGTTACAGACTGGTGACCGCGTTGGCGGTCGCCATCGAGCGGCTGGATGCGGCCATAGGCAATCTTGAGAAGGAGAATTATGACAGCCCTATCGATATCGCCTCGGATGATGAGGTGGGCCATCTCGCCAGGACCTTCGAGCTTTTAAGGAAGTCTATAAAGAGCAAGATAGAGGAACTGCGCCTGTCGCTTAAGAATGAGAGGATGGCGCATATGGAATCGGTAGTGGCCCTCACGAACGCCATCGAGGGCAGGGACCCTTACACTAAGGAACACGTAAACAGGGTCCAGCACTATGCGCTTCTCATAGCTAAGGCCATGCATCTTTCGCACGAGGAGATAACCCTGCTTAAGTACAGCTGTTTTCTGCATGACGTGGGAAAGATCTATATCGATAATTCCCTGCTGAATAAAGCCCGCGTTACGGACGAAGAATTCAAGGAGATAAAAAAACATGCCGAACGGGGGGCGAGGATAATAGAAGGCATTAAGTTCCTGTCCGATGTTAAAGATGTTGTCCTGCATCATCAGGAGTGGTATAACGGTAAAGGTTATCCCAACGGGCTGAAAGGGGACGAGATACCCCTTCTGGCCAGGATAGTGTCGGTGGCCGATGCCTTCGATGCTATGACTACGGATAGGCCGTATAAGCCTAAGATTAGTTTTAAGGAAGCGATGGATGAGATAGAGAGAAAGTCCGGGACACAGTTTGACCCGGAAGTCTGCGCGGCTTTCCTGAAGTACAGGGATACTATCGAGGATATGGTCAATAAACGGTTCAACGGCGAATCCGCTGCGGAGGGATAAAATGGCAAAGAGGATCCTTATCATAGACGATGAGCCAGACCTGCTGAAAGTCACGGCAAAGAGGCTGGAAGCGTCCGGATATGAGGTGGTGACGGCATTAGATTATGAAGAGGCCTATCATCTCATGATCGAGCGGGTCCCAGACCTTATACTTCTGGACGTCGTAATGCCCGGCAAGGACGGTTATGAAGCGTGCAATGAGCTTAAGTCGGCCGCGGATACGCGCAATGTGCCGATAATCTTATTTACTGCCCAGCCGGACCAGAGGGAGCGACTTAAGAAAAACGCGAAATTCATCGCCGCCGACGATTATATAATGAAGCCGTTTGACGACGATGTCCTGCTGGAGAAGATAAAGAGGTTTATAGGGTGATACAGCCGCTTGTTAGGTATGAAAAAGCCTGAGATATGGCTTGATTTGCAGTGATTTTATGGTAAACTAGATATGTAGAGTTAAGCGCAAAGTCAGCGCTTAAAGACGGGCACAATGAAGCGTTCGAAAGAACGCTTTTTTTATTTTGAGGATATTGTCCGTCGAGGAACTATGGCGTTCTGTGCCGGTAATACGGCGCATGAACGCTTTTTTTGTTTTCAGGAGGCGGTATATATGGATTTCAGGATACTGCTGGAGAAGATAACGCCCGCGTTAAGATCGATAGCGCGCAGGCATCTGCTCACGGGCTTCTATGATGAGGAGGATCTCTATCAGGAGATGTGCCTCTATCTATGGCGGAACTATGCCAATGGCCTGCCCATAGGCATAAACGAGTCATATATCATAAAGGGATGCGAGTTCCACATACAGAATTTTAAAAGAAAAGGATATAAGAAAGTTTCCCTCTCCAGCCTGGATGAGCCCGCGGGCCCGGATGGCGTTACGCTTGGCGATATTTTGGAGGATAAACGGGGAGAATCAGCCGACAGTTTATCCGATAGGGTTACTATGGATGAGATAAAGGCGATGAACCTTACGGAAAAGGAGAGGGCGGTCTTATCATATCTTTTGAAAGGCTGCACGGCGCGCGAGGCCGCGGCGGCGCTGGGGATATCGCATGTCATGGTTCTTAAGCATAAGAAGGCCATCCTGGCCAGGTGGAAGAAAAAGAGGTTACCAGGGATTTAAGTTTTTTACTTGTAGGAACATAGACGAGGGCGTCTTTTGACACGAATGATGTGCAAAAGGCGCCTTTTTTATTTGAAAGGAATCAGCCGTGAAATCGTTAAGAGCTGTGTTACGGGTCTTTATTGCTGTTTTAATGATCATTATAGAAGGCGATAAACTGATGGTTTTAGCGGACATTGAAAAGCCGCAATGGGCGCCGGATGTATCCGGCGGGCTGGCTTTCGAAACCAAATATATATGGAGAGGGCAGGATATGGTGGACGGCCCTGTATTACAGCCGGAGGCCGCTCTGTCTAAATACGGTATTACACTCTCTTACTGGGGCAATGTCAGGATGGATGGCTCCGTAAGCCGATGGACCGAACACGATTACGCGGTCGATTATACCGCTTATATAGGTAAGCTGCTTGATATGCCCGCGCTGGACAAGCTTGGGGCGTCGACAGGCAACATATTCTATATCTTTCCGGAGAATAGCGGTAAAGAGTTTCACTCGGAAGAGTTCTATTTTGGTTTTTCATACGACTGCCTTCTGCGGCCCTGGTTTAAATGTTACGTAGATTACGCGCGGGGCGCGGGGTCGTACCTGCAATTCGGTATAGGGCATACCTTTAATATGCCGGGAGGCATTGGCGCGAAATTGGCAACGACCCTGGCTTATAACGCCGGCCAATGGGGGTATGGGTATAAGGCGGCCCCAATACTTTTTTCCGGCGAGATCTGTATCCCTGTTCTCAAATATTTTACAGTGGCGCCGAATATCTATTATTCTCTTGCGCTGGACAGGACAGATGATGATGCGGCATACGGTTCGGAGTTTTTCGGCGGCGTTAAGATAAGCGCGGCTTACTAAGAAAGCCGGCCCTTACAGGGTGAGGGCTGAGGTTAGATTGCTTCGTCGGCCGGAGCGAGACGATAGCCTCCTCGCAATGACGATGGAGAACCTGACAATAAACTAATAAGGGAGGAAGATAACTATGATAAATTCCGGGGATACGGCATGGGTCCTGATGTCCTCGGCGCTTGTCATGATGATGACGGCGCCGGGGCTCGCTTTTTTCTACGGCGGCCTTGTAAGGAGAAAAAACGTCCTTTCGACAATGATGCAATCGTTCTTTGTGTTATGCCTTATAAGTATTCAATGGATACTATGGGGATACAGCCTCTCATTCGGCCCGGATACAGGCCATGTGATAGGGAGTCTCGCATGGTGCGGCCTTAAGGGCGTGGGCATGGCGCCAAATCCGGACTATGCGCCTACGATACCGCACCTTCTCTTTATGGCATATCAGATGATGTTCGCCGTGATAACGCCCGGGCTTATAACCGGCGCTTTCGCGGAGAGGATGAAGTTCTCCGCTTATGTGATCTTTACCCTGGCATGGGCGACGTTCGTCTATGACCCAATCTGCCACTGGGTTTGGGGTACCGGCGGATGGTTAAGGAGCATGGGCGCTCTCGATTTTGCCGGCGGCACGGTCGTTCATGTCTCGTCCGGGATATCGGCCCTGGTATGCGCGCTCATTCTGGGCAACAGGCGCGGTTATGGCAGGGAGCCTATGCCGCCGCACAATCTTCCTCTTACTATACTGGGCGCCGCGCTATTGTGGTTCGGATGGTTCGGTTTTAATGCCGGTTCTGCGCTTGGCGCAAACGAGCTGGCGGTCTCAGCCTTCATAGCTACCAATACCGCGGCCGCGGCCGCGGCGCTTACGTGGATGTATATAGAGTGGAAGATGGTGGGAAAACCCACGATACTGGGAGGGGCTACCGGCGCGGTGGCAGGGCTCGTCGCTGTTACTCCGGCGGCAGGCTTTGTGTCGCCGATATCGGCGATACTTATAGGCGTGGTCGTAGGGCTAGTCTGTTATACCGCGGTGGCTGTAGTGAAGCTAAAGCTTGCTTACGATGATTCCCTGGACGCTTTTGGCGTGCATGGGGTAGGCGGGATCACAGGAGCCCTATTGACCGGCCTCCTGGCGCAGAAGATCATAAATCCCGCGGGTAACAATGGCCTTATCTTCGGCAATTCCTCGCTTCTGGGCGTTCAGGCGCTGGGAGTATTGGCTGCCGCGGCCTATTCGATAGCTGTTACATTTATCCTGCTAAAGGTCATAAATGCCTTTATGGGATTAAGGGTGCCGGATGAAGAAGAGGTTGCGGGCCTAGACATAACCCAGCATGAAGAGAGCGCCTACACTCTGCTTGACTGAGATCATGTCATTGCGATCCCGCCCACGGCTGACAGATGGCGGGAGAAGCAATCTAAAGGCATAGATTGCTTCGTCGGCAAGAGTGAGACGATAGCCTCCTCGCAATGACGGCGTGGGGTAATAATGAAGAAAGGAGATTTTAATGAAACTTATAATAGCAATAATACAGCCTCATATACTGGAGGATGTGCTTAAGAGCCTGGATGAAAAGGAGATATATCTTAGGACTGTCTCCAATGTGCTTGGCTGCGGAAGGCAGAAAGGGCGCACCGAAGTATATAGAGGAAGGAAGGAGACCGGCGGCATGCTGAAGAAGGTGCGGCTCGAGATAGCGGTGAACGACGACTTCGTAAGACGTACCGTATCCGCCATAATAAATTCCGCGAAGACCGGAAATATAGGCGACGGCAAGATATTTGTGGTCAACCTTGAGGAATGTTTCAGGATAAGGACCGGGGAGACCGGGCCGATGGCCATAGGTTAAAAAAATTGGTTACCAAAGAAGGCCGTTTTTTACTTGTATATACAGAAGTGGTAGTTTAGTCGGAATAAGCACAGTGTTTGTGCAGGGCATATTAAAACAAGGATGTTTTAAGGCCGTGATGGCTTGAAATGTCCTTGTTATTTTTTTGATATGAAAAGGAGGCGTTAAAATGGCAAAGAAGACCAAGCAGGATATTATAAAACTGGTTAAAGATAATGACGTAAAATTCATCCGTCTTTGGTTTACGGATGTTTTGGGGCAGGTCAAGAGTTTCGCTATCACGGATAAAGAGCTCGAAGGCGCTCTCGATAATGGAATGGGATTTGACGGCTCTTCCATTACAGGTTACCAGGATATCGAGGAATCGGATATGATCGCCATGCCCGACCCGGAGACTTTCGCGATACTTCCGTGGAGGCCGTCTGAGAAGGCTGTAGCCAGGATGATATGCGACGTATTGAATCCCGACAAGACGCCTTATGAAGGAGATCCGCGGTATATTCTGAAGAAGGCTCTCGGTCGCGCGAGCAAGATGGGATTTGACCATTTCTATCTGGGGCCGGAACTAGAGTTCTTCTATTTCAAGACGGATACATTGCCGGAGACGCTCGACAAAGGAGGCTACTTTGATCTTACGACTCTCGATGTCGCAAGCGACTTAAGGCGTGAGACGGTACTGGCGCTCGAGAAGATGGGCATAGATGTCGAGTACTCGCATCATGAAGTGGCCCCGTCCCAGCATGAGGTCGACATGCGCTACAAGGACGCACTCGAAATGGCCGATAATGTAATAACGTATAAGGTCGTGGTAAAAGAGATCGCGAGCAAGTTCGGAGTGTATGCTACTTTCATGCCGAAACCGATATTCGGCCAGAACGGGTCAGGCATGCATACGCACCAGTCGCTATTTAAAGGCAGTAAGAACATGTTCTACGACGCGAAGAGCGAAGATTATCTTTCGGATACCGCCCGCAATTATATAGCCGGGCTTCTTAAGCACGCGAAGGAGATATGTTCCATATTCGCTCAGACGACCAATTCGTATAAAAGGCTGGTTCCCGGTTATGAAGCCCCCGTATATGTGGCATGGAGCCGCAGGAACCGTTCGGCTTTAGTAAGGGTGCCTTTATATTATCCCGGCAAGGAGAAGGCTACCAGGTGCGAATTCAGGGCATGCGATCCGGCATGCAATCCTTATCTTACATTCGCGGCCATGCTTCACGCGGGCCTGGAAGGCATAGAGAAAGGTTATAAAGTACCGAAGCCGATGGATACGAACCTTTACCATCTTACCGACGCTGAGAGGAAGTCGAAGGGCATTGAAACCCTTCCGGACTCGCTCGGCCACGCGATCTCACTGACCGAAAATAGCGCGCTTGTGAAGAAAGTCCTCGGAGAGCATATCTTCCCGAGATTTGTCGAACTTAAGAAGAAGGAGTGGGATGAATACAGGATCAGGGTCCCGCAATACGAACTGGATAAGTATCTTTCGATTCTGTAACCTGGGGAAACGGGCCGCGTCGAACGCCTCTTTTATGATGTAAGAGGGCAGGATTTTTTTTGATGTCGAGTGCACAGGATAGGGCATAAAAAGATGAATGATAGTGCTAAAAAAGCCTATATAGAGGCATTGTTGAAGGAACTGGACGAGATGTTCGTCAGGGGCGAGAGCGGAATTATTTACAAGACAATGGTCGAAGCCGTCGAGAGGCCGATTATCGAAAAAGCGCTCGAGAGGACATACGGCAACCAGTTGAAAGCCGCGAAGGTACTTGGCATACATCGCAATACATTGAAGGCAAAGATCTCCAGGTTCGGGATAGATCCGGAGAGATGGAAGCTGTAACGGGGTGACATATGAAAAATAGGCCTGTCAGGATCGGCATGGGGCAGCTGCTCGTCGAGGGAGGCGAACCCGAAAGAAATCTTCAGAGGGCCGGGGAGATCGGACGGATGATTGCGGATAAGGGGTATGAGCATGAAATATAATCATTTTCCCGAAAAACAGGGACTTTACGATCCGGGATTCGAGCACGATTCCTGCGGGGTCGGTTTTGTCTGCGATATAAAAGGCGCCAGGTCAAATACGATCGTAAAGCAGTCCCTGGAGGTGCTGAGCCGATTGGCGCATCGCGGTGCAGTCGGGGCGGATCCGAAGACGGGCGACGGCGCCGGTATATTGATGCAGATACCGCATGGATTTTTCAGGAAGGCGGCCGCAGGCGCCGGGATCACCCTGCCGGATGAGGGATCATACGGCACGGGGCTCGTATTCCTGCCGCGGGACAGTGAAGAACGCGGATTCTGCAGGGATATATTGGAGAAGGTCATAAAGGAAGAAGGGCAGGTCTTTCTGGGGTGGCGCACAGTGCCGGTGGATGATTCCGTTATAGGGCACCGCGCCAGAGCTACCGAGCCCGTCTTCGAGCAGGTTTTCATAGCTAAGAATGAAGGCCTGAAGGACGAGATATCTTTTGAAAGGAAGCTTTATGTCATAAGGAAGCGGGCCGAGAATATAGCGCGCGAGTCGGGAATAAAAGAGAAGAGGTCCTTCTACATAACGAACCTCTCGTGCCGCACCTTCTGCTATAAAGGACTGCTTATGCCCGGCCAGCTTGGCAGGTTCTTCCTTGACCTTCAGGATGAGGATATTGTAAGCGCCCTGTGCCTCGTGCACTCCCGCTACAGCACGAACACATTCCCTACCTGGGACCGGGCGCAGCCGTTCAGGTTTCTGGCGCATAACGGGGAGATAAATACGCTCCGCGGCAATGTTAACTGGGTAAGCGCGAGGGAGAGGATCCTCACGAGCGAATTTTTCGGCACAGATATAGAGAAGCTTAAGCCGGTTATAGTGAAGGGCGGAAGCGACTCCGCCGCGATCGATAATTTCTTCGAGCTTTTGGTATTATCCGGCAGGCCGCTCGAGCATGCCATGATGATGCTTATCCCGGAAGCGTGGGAACACAACAGCCTTATGGACGGCAAGCTGAAAGATTTTTACAAATACCATGCCTGCTTCATGGAGCCCTGGGACGGGCCGGCGGCGATAGCTTTTACCGACGGGAAGCGCATCGGCGCGGTGCTGGACCGCAACGGCCTTCGCCCTGCCCGGTACATAGTTACCGATAATGGCCTGGTGGTGATGGCATCGGAGGTCGGAGTCCTCGATATAGATCCCGGGGCTATCAAGTCCTGCGGAAGGCTCGAGCCGGGGAAGATATTTTTTATCGATACGGAGCTCGGCCGCATAGTCCATGACTCGGAGATAAAGGAGAATATCTCCGGGAAGCGCCCTTATGGGGAATGGAACGCGGCCGGAATGGCCGATCTCGATAAGATCGCGGCGGGCGCTGAGCCGGTGCGGCGGAAGAAGGAAGAGATCATAGCTAACCTTAAAGCTTTCGGCTACTCACGGGAGGATCTTAAGGTGGTCCTGAAGCCTATGGCGGAAGAG
Organism: Candidatus Omnitrophota bacterium; assembly: GCA_016935115.1. Classification (GTDB taxonomy): domain Bacteria; phylum Omnitrophota; class Gorgyraeia; order 2-01-FULL-45-10; family 2-01-FULL-45-10; genus CAIMPC01. The sequence goes on from JAFGRN010000032.1 coordinate 21,077, forward strand.
GGCAAGGAGCCTGTGGGCTCTATGGGCAATGATACTCCGCATGCCTTCCTGTCGAAGAGGCCGCAGATCCTGTATAACTATTTCAAACAGCTATTCGCGCAGGTGACGAATCCCCCCATAGATTCCATACGGGAAAAACTCGTCATGAGCCTTGAGAGCTTTATCGGCCCGGAGAAGAATATCCTGGAAGAGACGCCGGGGCACAGCCATAAGATAAGGGTGAAGAACCCGATCCTTACGGACGAAGAGCTCCAGGGCCTTCGCGACATAAGCATAAACGGATTCAGGGCAAAGACCATATACACCTTCTTTGACTTAAACGGCGGCGGGGATATGTTTTTACAGGCTCTGGACAGGATCTGCTTCGAGGCCGAGTATGCCATCGAGAAAGGAAGCTCCTTTATAATATTGAGCGACAGGGGAGCTGATGCCGAAAGAGCCGCCCTTCCGTCGCTTTTGGCCGTAAGCGCCGTCCATCATTATCTCGTGAAGAAGACGATACGTTCGCAGGTCGCGATAATAGTGGAGAGCGCGGAACCGCGTGAGGTCCATCATCTGGCGCTTCTCTTTGGGTACGGCGCTGACTGCGTCAATCCGTACCTGGCCCATGAGGCCATAGGTTATTGCATAGAGGAAGGAGAGATAGATTCGGACCCGAAGGTGGCGCTTAAAAATTATAATAAAGCGCTCAGCGACGGCATCCTGAAGATATTATCCAAGATGGGAATATCCACGCTCAGGAGCTACCGCGGCGCGCAGATATTCGAGGCCCTGGGTTTGAGCGAAGAGCTCGTGGAAAAGTATTTCACCGGCACTGTTTCAAGGATCGGAGGGATCGGCCTCGGCGAGATAAGGGCCGAGACCATCGCGAGACATGCCGCCGCGTATCTGCGGCCGGACGGCGCCGGGATGCTCCTGGACAGCGGAGGGGTCTATCAGTGGAAAAAGGACGGGGAGTTCCATCTCTGGAATCCCGATAGCATAGCCGCTCTGCAGGATGCCGCGCGTAATAATGATGCCGGATGCTACGGTAAATTCGCCGCGATGATAAACGACCAGTCGGATAATCCCGCGACATTGAGGGGCCTTCTTAAGTTTAAGCGCTCGGCGCCGGTGCCTATAGATGAGGTCGAGAGCGCGGAGAGTATCATGAAACGTTTTGTGACCGGAGCCATGAGTTTCGGGTCCATCTCGGCGCTGGCGCATGAGACTATAGCTGTCGCGATGAACAGGATCGGCGGCAAGTCCAATACCGGCGAAGGCGGCGAAGACCCAAACAGGTTTGTGGCCCTGCCCAACGGGGATTCGAGAAGAAGCGCCATAAAGCAGGTCGCGTCCGGAAGGTTCGGCGTTACCATAAATTATCTCGTAAATGCCGATGAGATACAGATAAAGATAGCGCAGGGCGCCAAGCCCGGCGAAGGAGGGCAGCTGCCGGGGCATAAAGTCAATGAGACTATCGCGCGCATCAGGTACACGACGCCGGGCGTTACGCTGATATCCCCTCCGCCGCATCATGACATATACTCGATCGAGGACCTGGCTCAGCTCATATTTGACCTGAAGAATGCCAATCCGCGTGCGCGCATAAGCGTGAAGCTTGTTTCGGAAATAGGAGTCGGGACCGTTGCCGCGGGAGTGACCAAAGGCGGAGCCGACATGGTGCTTATTTCAGGAGGGGACGGCGGCACCGGAGCATCGCCGCAGAGCTCGATAAGGTATGCCGGCCTTCCGTGGGAGCTGGGCCTCTCCGAGACGCATCAGACCCTCCTTCTGAACGGCCTGCGTTCAAGGGTGCGCCTTCAGACCGACGGCCAGATGCGCACCGGGCGCGATGTCGCCATAGCGGCGCTTCTCGGAGCCGAGGAATACGGTTTCTGCACGGCCGTGCTTATAGTCAGCGGCTGTGTCATGCTGAGGCACTGCCACCTGAACAACTGTTCCGTCGGCGTGGCCACGCAGGACGGCATACTGCAGAAGAGGTTCAGGGGAAGGCCGGAATATATAGTGAATTATTTTCTTTTTGTGGCCGAAGAACTGCGCCGGATAATGGCGGAGCTGGGCTTACGGACCATAGACGAGATGATCGGCAGGACCGACCTGCTTGAGGTCAATGAAGAGATAACCCCGCCAAAGGCCAGGGGGATAGATTATTCAAGGATACTTTTTAAGCCGGATCTTTCCGAAAATGAGGAACGATACTGCGCGTCCCGGCATGCGGAGACGCTCGGCCAGGTGCTTGACAGGAAACTTATATATTTATCCGCGGATGCCCTGGAACATAACGGCCCGGTGAATATTTCACTCGGGATAAGAAATACCGACAGGGCCGCCGGCGCCATGCTGAGCGGCGAGGTCACGAAACGCTGCGGCGACGGCACACTACTGGAGGATACCATTACCTGCGCCTTCAAAGGCACGGCGGGGCAGAGTTTCGGAGCGTTTCTGGCCAGGGGCATTACATTCAACCTCGAGGGCATGGCCAATGATTATGTCGGCAAGGGCATATCCGGCGGGAAGATAATAATCTACCCGGACAGGAAAGCGCGCTATAAGAGCAACGAAAATATAATCATAGGCAATACCGCTTTTTACGGTGCGATATCGGGAGAGGCCTATATCTCGGGTATCGCGGGAGAGAGGTTCTGCGTCAGGAACTCCGGCCTGCATGCCGTCGTGGAGGGCGTGGGGGACCATGGCTGTGAATACATGACCGGCGGCAGGGTCATGATCCTGGGACGTACCGGCAGGAATTTCGGCGCCGGAATGTCCGGAGGCATAGCCTATGTTTACGACGAGGACAAGACTTTTAAAGACAGGTGCAACACGGATATGGTCAGGCTGGAACCGGTTAAGGACGGGGATAAAGATACGATATACAATCTGGTCCATAATCATTTCAAATATACAGGCAGCAAAAAAGCGAAGAGGATAATCGATAATATGCCGGGAGAGTTGAAAAAATTCGTCAGGGTGATGCCCATAGAATACAAGCGCATCCTGGAAGGCATAAAGATAGAGGAGAAGCTCGACCTGAAGGAGGCCTCAGATGGGTGATCCTAAAGGTTTTTTGAAGGTCGCCAGGCAGGAGGGGCATTACAGGCCCGTATGCGAGCGCATTATGGATTTCGATAATGTCCATAAGATGCGTACGGAGAGGCAGTCGCAGGACCAGGCATCGCGCTGCATGGATTGCGGGACGCCGTTCTGCCATTGGGCCTGCCCCGTAGGGAATTATATTCCTGAATGGAACGATCACATGTTCCGCGGAAGATGGAATAAGGCCCTCGCGCTGTTGGAAGCCGCGAATAATCTTCCCGAGGTCACCGGCAGGATATGCCCGGCGCTGTGCGAATACGCGTGCGTCCTCGGGCTGAACGATGACGCGGTTACCATACGCGAAAATGAGCTTGCGATCGTGGAGTACGGTTTTAAGAACGGGCTGATAAAGCCGCGCGCTATAAGGAACAGGACGGATAAGGCCGTGGCGGTCGTCGGATCGGGGCCGGCCGGGCTCTCCTGTGCCGCCGAGCTTAACAGGATGGGCCACAGCGTAACGGTCTTCGAGAGGGACGATAAGCCGGGAGGCATACTGCGTTACGGTATCCCCGATTTCAAGCTCGAAAAGAGCCTCATAGACAGGCGCCTTGATATATGGAAGAAAGAGGGCGTTATATTCGAGACGGGAGTGGATGTCGGCAGGGACTATCCGGCGGATAAGCTTCTGCGGGAGTTTGACGCGATCCTGCTTTCCGGCGGAAGCCGCGTTCCGCGGGACCTGGATATAGAAGGCAGGGGCCTTAACGGGATACATTTTGCCATGGATTATCTCACGCAATCGAACAGGCGCGTGGCCGGGGAGAAACTGCCCGAAGCGAAGATCATAGACGCGAAGGATAAAAAGGTCGTGGTGATAGGCGGCGGGGACACCGGGGCGGATTGCGTGGGGACGGCCAACCGCCAGGGGGCCGCCTGCGTGGTCCAGATAGAGGTCCTGCCGAAGCCTCCCGATTGCCGCGGGCCGAGTTGCCCGTGGCCGGCATACCCGTCGCTCTTAAAGACGACGTCGAGCCACGAAGAGGGCGTTAAGCGGCAGTGGGAAGTGACGACAAAACGTTTTATAGGCGAGAACGGCAATGTGAAGAAACTCCTGTGCATGAAGTCCGGCAGGGAGATGGCCATAGAAGCGGATCTCGTGATCCTCGCCATAGGTTTCCTTCATCCGGAACACGAAGGGATCATTGCCGGCCTCGGAGTAGAGGTCAATGAGCGCGGTAATGTGAAGACGCCCCGGGGATTCATGACATCCGCCGGCAGGGTATTCTCCGCCGGTGATATGAGACGCGGACAGTCTCTGGTGGTATGGGCCATAGCGGAGGGCAGGTCTTCGGCGGCGGAGATAAACAGATATCTGGCAGGTGGAAGATGATAAGCACGGGGATAAGCGGCCTGGACGGCATAATCACGTCTCTCAGGGCCGGAGACAATGTAGTATGGCAGATAGATGATATAGAGGATTATATCGATCTTGTGGACCCTTTTGTCCGCGCGGCGCTTAAGGATAGGAAGAAAGTAGTATATATGAGGTTTGCTTCGCACAAGGAGCTGATCGGGCCTTCCGCTTCAATAAAAAGATATGAACTCGACGCGGATGCAGGTTTCGAGTCATTCACTACCAGGGTCAATAATATAATCACGGAAGAGGGCGAGGGCGCGTATTACGTATTCGACTGTCTGTCCGAACTCCTTATCGCATGGGCCACGGACCTCATGATAGGGAATTTTTTCATGGTCACCTGCCCTTATCTCTATGAACTGAAGACCGTGACATATTTCTCGATACTGCGCAATCACCATTCTTTCAAATCTATAGCCCGCATACGCGAAACCACGCAGGTCCTGATGGATGTATACCACTGCGAGGGCAGCCTCTATGTCCATCCGCTTAAAGTCTGGAACCGTTATTCGCCGACGATGTTCTTGCCGCACCAGAAGAAGGGTAGGGGATTCATACCCATAACGGACAGTGTCAATGCCGTAAAGATACTTTCGTATATCCGCGAAAAAGGGGCGCAGAGCCCGAGGCGTAATCTCGATTACTGGGACAGGTTATTCCTGGACGCGGAGGAGCTCATAAGAAAGAGGTCCCCGAAGTCAAAGATAAAAGCCGCCGTGAAGAAGCTCTCCGCCATAATGGTCACGGCGAACAGGAAGGTCCTCTGCCTTGTCACGGATAATTTTTCGCTCGAGGAGCTTATAGAGATAAAATCGAGGCTCATAGGGACGGGTTTTATCGGAGGCAAGAGCTCGGGGATGCTGCTTGCCAGAAAGATCCTCTCCGGAAAAATGCCCGGCTGGAAGAAGCTCTCGGAACGGCACGATTCATTCTATATAGGATCGGATATATTCTATTCATATATAGTGGAGAACCGGTGGTGGAAACTGCGGATGCAGCAGAAGACGGAAGAAGGGTATTTCAGTATCGCGAAGGTGCTCAGGGAGAAGATGCTGTACGGCGTATTTTCCGACGAGATCATGGAGGGATTTCAGCAGATAATAGAATATTTCGGATCCTCTCCCATAATCGTGAGATCGAGCTCGCTTCTGGAGGACGGGTTCGGTAACGCTTTCGCGGGAAAGTATGAAAGCGTATTCCTGGCGAATCAGGGCAGTCCCGAGCAGAGGTATATCCAGTTCGCGGAGGCGGTGAAGAGGATCTACGCGAGCTCGCTGGACAATAACGCGCTCGCGTACAGGAAACAGAGGGGGCTCGACAAGCTGGACGAGCAGATGGCGCTCCTGGTCCAGCGGGTATCCGGCTCTCCGCACGGGAACTATTTCTTCCCGGATGTCGCGGGCGTCGGTGTTTCACACAATACGTACGTGTGGAACGAGGAGATGGACCCGGAAGCGGGGATGCTCAGGCTCGTTTTCGGCCTCGGCACGAGAGCGGTTAACCGCGTTGAGGGGGACTATCCCAGGATGGCCGCGCTCGACGACCCGATCAGGAGGCCCTATTCGGAGAGGGACGACCTTAAACAATTTTCACAGCATGAGGTGGACCTTATAGATATAAAGGAGAATGCCCTCAGGACCATTCCCCTCGACGATGTCGTGAAGGAAGCGTCTTACAGCGGCCTGGGGCGCATCGCGGTGAAAGATTATGAGGCTCCCGAAGGCCCCGGCATATTGACCTTTGATGGCATATTTGAAGACGGAAAGTTCGCGGGCGCCTTCAGGAAGATCCTTAAGGTACTCGAAAAGAATTACCGCTATCCCGTCGAGATAGAGTTTACGGTGAATTTTACGAAAGGCGATGAATTCAAGATAAACCTGCTGCAGTGCAGGCCCCTCCAGACGCGCGGGATCGGCAATAAGGTAGATCTGCCGGAGCGCCCCGGTGATAAGGATTTGCTCTTCGAATCGCGCGGATATTTTCTGGGCGGCAATATCGCGCAGGCGGTCGGGAGGATAATATGCGTTGACGCGAAGAGATACACTGAACTCACGCAATCGGACAAATACGATATTGCCCGCGTAGTGGGAAGCCTGAATGCCGGGATAAAAGACAGGGAGGCCCTTCCGGTCCTTCTGATAGGCCCGGGAAGATGGGGGACAACCACGCCTTCCCTGGGCGTGCCGGTCAGATTCGCGGAGATAAACAATATAGCGGCTCTCGCGGAGGTCGCTTTTCCCGCCGGCAACCTGATGCCGGAGCTCTCCTTCGGAACTCACTTTTTCCAGGATCTCGTCGAGACAGCCATATTCTACGTCGCGCTCTTCCCGGAAAAGAAGGGCACCATCTTCAATAAGGCATGGTTTGCCGGATCGAAAGATATCTTTCCGGAGCTCGCGCCGCAGTCGGCAAAATATAACGGCATAATAAGCGTTTATGATGTAAGCGGCAGGAACGTAAAGATAATGTCGGATGTCATATCGCAAAGGGTAATATGTTTTTCCAAGGAGGGTCCTTAAATGGCAAAGTACATATTTACGACGGGGGGCGTGATTTCCAGCCTGGGCAAGGGGATTGCGTCCGCGTCCATAGGGAAGATACTGGAGTCTCGCGGGCTGAAGGTCGCGCTGATGAAGCTTGACCCCTATATTAATGTTGACCCCGGGACAATGAATCCCTACCAGCATGGCGAGGTCTATGTCACCGAAGATGGCGCTGAAACAGACCTTGATCTGGGGCACTACGAGCGCTTTACCAATGCCCAGGCGTCCAGATGTAATAATATCACAACGGGCCAGATCTATAACCAGGTCATCTCCAGGGAGAGAAAAGGGGATTATCTGGGCAAGACCATACAGGTCATCCCGCATATCACCGACGCCATAAAGGAGAGGATAAAGGTTTGCGCCAGGGCCTCCAAAGCCGATATCGTCATCGTAGAGATAGGCGGCACTGTCGGAGACATAGAGAGCCTGCCGTTCCTGGAAGCCGCGCGCCAGTTCAGGCTTGACATGGGGTATGACAATGTGCTTTATATCCACCTGACACTCGTCCCCTATATAAGGGCGGCCGGTGAGGTAAAGACGAAACCCACCCAGCATAGCGTGGGCACATTACGGGAGATAGGCATAATTCCGGACGTGCTGGTATGCCGTACCGAAAGGCCGCTTTCCGAAGGCGTCAAGGAGAAGATATCGCTCTTCTGCAATGTGAAGAAAGAGGCCGTTATCGAATCGCCGGATATGGATTCGATATACCAGATACCGCTGGTATTCAAGAAACAGATCCTGGACGAGATAATATTAAGCCATTTTAAATTGATATGCAAATTCTCGGACCTTAAGAACTGGGAGAAGAATGTAGTAGCGAGGGTCCTGGAGCCGAAGGGCA
>JAFGRN010000033.1 GCA_016935115.1 Candidatus Omnitrophota bacterium
AAACAAAAAGAAAGAAAGAATATGAAAAGACAATATATAAAAGCAATCTTACTAGTAGTAACATTATCTTTTATCATAATCTCGTCCGGATATGCTATTACAGGCAGAGATTCACGCGCCACACTGGCTCCGTACAGCATGGCTGAGATTGTTGATAAGTATAAAGATGAGGTGGCCTCATTCGATGACATGGATGCAAGGGGTTATGGGGTTCCAGCAGCTTACATTGCTTCCGATTTCGCGAATCGATGGATCTATAAACATGCCAGAGTGATCGCGAAGAATATGGCAAACAGGTTCAGAGATCTGCTTACTATAGGATATGTGAATATTTCCGAAAAAGATGCCTTGGCCGAATTTGAGGCCGCGGTGCATGAACTTGCGGTCAGATACGATACGCCGAAACAGCGGGAAGAAATACTGATTGAAGCTATCAGGTCTGAATTTAAGGAGATCAGGGGTAAAGAGCGACTTTTACCTGAAAGGCCTATATCCACCGAACCTATAGAATGGCTGAGTGTTGAAGATGCGACAAAGCGGCTGAATGCTCTATCCAATATAGGGAATATAGCGGAACTTGACAGGTACTGGGAAAGTCTGGAAGCGGAAGGCATTTTGCACGAAGAGTTTTATAAGCGCCTGCGTCCGGAATTAGCGCAGATGTCGGATATTCTAAAGCGTACAAGGCCGGTAGACGAGCTTAATAAATTAGCGGATGAAAATAAGCTGGTATTTAAAGACAGGTCAGAGGATCCGGAAGATCCCGCTATGCGGGACAGGCAGATTATGCGGATAGATATCCTGCGGTCTGTAAGCGAGCTTATATTGCAGCTCCTGCCGGTCGCCAAGAATGTCGACAATCTTAAGCATTTACAGAAGATCCGTCAGGTATTTGCCAAATATCCCTGTGAATCCGCGCTTCTCGTGAAATATTTTGAGACAAGATTCGATCCTTCAAAGAGGCTTGATGAGCGGGGAGAGGCAGCGGGGATAATCAGGCTGGAGCTTCTGAAGATGCTGAGGGAGATAAAGACCGAGGAGCCGGAGGAACATTATATATTTGAGAAGGCCCTTGGCATAATGATAGCTACGGTGAAGACGGACTACTTTGTAGAAGACAGGACGAGCCTCTTCTTCGGCATAAATCCGAGGGCCATAGTGAGGGATGATGAGGACGGTGCGCTTGTCCAGACGCCACCCTACATGATAATTTGGGTGCACGTGCCGTACGGCGCCTACGGCGCCCATTCCCGATACCTGAATGTGGCCAGGGGTGGCCTCAGGATGATAAATCCCGGGAGGGCAAATATGCGGGATAAGATCCTGCATGAGTGCGTGGCGCTTTCGATAACGCAGAATAAGAAGCATACCGATATACCGGAAGGCGGCTCGAAGGGAGCGTTCATTTACGGCGAGGGATTGAATGCCGTAGGCGCGGCCATAGGGTATGTGGACGGGCTAATTAACTGTATGATGGATAATGAGCGCATAGCTGTATCCTCGGGTGCCTCGGCGATCGACCCCCTCGAGCTCGGGCCGGACGAGGGGACGGCGCCGCTGGCGAATCTTATTACCGCCCGCGCCATGATGAAGGGCCTAGAGACCTGGCGGCTTCTCATGACCGGAAAATCCCAGATCCTGGGTGGAGTTTCCCACATGGAGAATAATCTCCTGGATCCGCATGAAAAAGGGAACAGGGTGACTTCTCAAGGCGTGACACAGCATGCCTTCGAGATGGTCAGGTATTTACGGGAAGCGCGTGTTATAAAGTCAGAAGAAGGAGAGCCTGTAGCATTCTCCATTACGGGCGGCCTCGACGGAGATGTGGCGAGCGGGCTCGTCGAGAGGACCATTAATAATTATGGCGATAATGCGGTTATCCGCGGGATCGTTGACGGTTCTGGAGTGATGTTCGATCCCATGGGGTTGGACCACGGATCACTTCTTACAATGTATGCGAACAAATCTATGGCGATAAAATTTCCGAAAGATAAGCTGCATAAGGGCGGCTTTGTTGCCGCTGTAACGAAAGACCTCGGGGCGGGGGAAGAAAATTATATTGTCCTGGATAGCGATACACTAGCGCATATGAATACGCGGGCCCTCGATCCGCAGGTTCTTAAAGAGCTGGATGTCGATAAACAATACAGATTGCAGGCAAAATTGAAAGAAGATGAGCCGCTTATGCAGATATTGGAGAGGGACGCCGGGGGACGCCCTTCGAAAGTGAGGGTCCACACGGTTTATTTAAGGAACGCGATGTTCTTTCTGGTAAAGTCGGACATGTTAATTACTGGCGGCGGCGTAAGTAATTCGATAAATCAGAATAACTGGCCGCTATTTTTCGACGAGGACGGAAGGCCAGTATCATCCGCCATAACTCACGGCGCCAACGTCTTTACGCATAAAGAGGCCAATATAAACCTGGAGAAGAAGGGAGTCGTGATAGAGCCGGACGAGAAAGCGAATTCTGTCGGCGTAGAGATATCATCAAGGATGGAAGTCGATTTCAATTCTATATTTGACGCTAAGGATATGAGACGCAATCTCATGGCGGCCTACTTTGAGCAGGTTCTTGCCAAGTGCCTCGAGAATGCCAGGGCCAAGTTCTGGGCGCTCAGGATAGAAGCAGAGGACCGGCCGGACGAGAGCGTCGTGGTCAGGATATCAAGTGAAATGTCCGCTGAGATAATACGCCTGGCGGAGCATATATCCAAATCTCATCTCGTCGGAGACAGGAGAAGCGATTACAGCGACACGGTTATCGAAAGGCTTAAGGAATATTTCCCGGATGTCTCGGGCCTGGACAAAGAGTATCCGGGCACTCTCGATAGGGTCTTTGCGCGGATGTCGACGGAAAGGTTAAAGGCGATAGCGTCGAAGATGATAGCGAAGGAGGTTGTGCAGAACCTGGGTACGAACGGTGTTTCGGAACTGGCCGTCATGGCAAAGGTAAAAGACGTCGATATAATCGACCAATACCTGAAAGCGTCACAGCGCTTAAATACGGTTGAGAAGATAATGGGAATAACGGATAATAAGGATGGCCTGCCGCCCAGCAGTCAGATTACGGCGCTGAGAGAAGAGCGCCGGAAATTGAAATTCGCGATAGAAGAGGCGCTTGCCTCGACGGATGCAGTCATCGATGATGTCAGTAAACTTACGAACCGGTCGGCCAGGCATATGTTACTGCGTCCGGACGGATCGATAGAACTGTCTTCGATCGCAATAGTAATGAATAAAGACCTGGCGGAATCGGTTACAGGGCGGGACAGGATGAACGGCGCGCGCGGTATGATCCTGCAGGACCGGTACAGGGTGATGAAACAGGAACTGCGCAGGACATTTGCGTCCGGCGAGGGTCTTTTTGAAGTCAGCGACAAGGATGAGCTTGTGTCGCGCGTGAACGAACTCATCGCAAGAGGCATGAAGGTCGTAATACTGGATGACGGCACGATCACAAAAGACCTGAACCCAGGTAATATATCGGGAAAAGCGGGAGAAAAGTTCTGCCTTATCAGTTCATCGGTAATAGAGGAGGATGATGAAGCGGTTATTCCTTTTGTTAATCTTAATGCTATGGCTATGATGGGTGTGGGTATTATTCATGATGATCTTACGCTATTCGAAACCGCGTACGAGATATTTACCGGCAAAGATTTAACGCAAGATCTTATCGCGAAACTGGTTAATAAGGTCCTGTGGCTGGTGAGGGCTCTCCCCAGATGCATAAAGATCACGGATGATCTTAGCGACCAGGAGAAGCTTAAGAAATTGTTCGATGTAGCGGCGTAAAATATTCATTTGACAATACCGAAGGGATGTGTTAACATTCAAAGCCTTATGAAGACATATATAGCAAAAGAAAAAGATATACGGAAGGACTGGTACATCGTCGATGCCAAGGATAAAGTCCTCGGCCGCCTGGCGACCAGGGTGGCGAGTGTATTGAGAGGCAAGAACAAGGTAATATTCTCTCCTCACCAGGATACGGGGGATGAAGTGATAGTCATAAACGCCGCGAAAATAAGGGTCACCGGCAAGAAGCTTACCCAGAAAGAGTATAAGAGGTATTCAGCGTATCCGGGAGGGCTCAATACGGAGAGCCTCGAGAGCATGCTGAAAAAGAGGCCCGATTATGTCATCAGGCACGCGATCGCAGGGATGCTTCCGGATAATAAGCTCGGCGAGAAGATGCTGAAGAAGCTGAGGGTCTATGCCGGCGACAAGCATCCGCACGCTGCTCAGAACCCTAAAGAGATGGTTATAAAGTAAAAGGATATAAAATAAATGGCAGAGAAAGTCCAGTATATAGCTACAGGAAGGCGGAAGAATTCGATAGCCCGTGTACGGATCTTAAACGGTGAAGGCAAGATAACCGTTAATAAGAGGCCGTTCGCGGAGTACTTTCCCAGGGAGGTCAACCGCCTTATAATAATGCAGCCGTTGGAGCTGGTCAATCTTGTCTCCAAGCTGGACATATCCGCCAACTGCTGCGGCGGCGGATTAAGCGGTCAGGCGGGCGCTGTTAAGCTCGGAATAGCCAGGGCCCTTGTTAAGATGGATTCGAGCCTGAAGGCGCCTATAAAAAAGGCGGGTTTCCTGACGCGTGATCCCAGGGCAAGGGAACGCAAAAAATACGGCAGGAAGAGGGCGAGGAGGAGATTCCAGTTCACCAAGAGATAATCGCGAAGCCCTAAGCGGCTTCCCGACGACATATTAAAGGCCTGCCGGGTCAACTCCGACGATGATTTTAGTTGACATGGCAGGCCTTTTGCTTTAGGATAAACAGATACGCTCGTCGAGAAAATAGGAAAATATAAATAGTCATTGCGAGGCGCTTTAGCGCCGAAGCAATCTAAAACGGGAACCGCGAAGAGATTGCTTCGTCGGCCGAAGTAAGATTAAGGCCTCCTCGCAATGACAGATGGAGAGATATATGCTTAAAGTTGGAGTGGTCGGCGCGACAGGATATGCCGGCGAAGAGGTAATAAAGATACTGATACGCCATAAACTCGTTAAGATAACGGAGCTTTCCGCGATAATCGATAAAGAAGAGCCAATAGCTTCGCTCATTCCGGCATTCAAGGGGAAACTTGATGTCATCTGCAAGAAGCCTGATCCCGAGGGGATGGCGAAGAATGTGGATCTCGTATTTTTGGGATTGCCGCATAAAGTATCGATGGGAATAGCCCCATCTTTCCTTAATGCCGGTAAGCCTGTCATCGATCTGAGCGCCGACTACAGGCTCGACCAGAAGGTCTACGAGAAGTGGTACGGCACGGCTCATAAGGATGTTCCGAATCTCGCGAAAGCGGTATACGGCCTTCCCGAACTATATTTGGACGAGATAAAGAAGGCGAAACTTCTGGCAAATCCGGGATGTTATCCGACGGGCGTTATACTCGGTATCGCGCCGGCGCTTGCGGATAAGGCGGTAGATCCGGCGGGTATAATATCCGATTCGAAGAGCGGCGCTACGGGCGCGGGCAGGAAAGCCGACCTGGGGCTCATCTTCTGCGAGGTCAATGAGAATCTTAGGGCATATAAGGTCAATGAGCACCAGCATAAGCCGGAGATAAACAAGATACTCTCGCGCGTAGCGGGCAGAGAGATAGATATCGTCTTTACGCCGCACCTTATACCGATGAACAGGGGCATTCTTTCGACGATATACCTGAAGCTGATAAAGCCGATGGATACGGCAGCCGCGGTCGCGTTATATAAGAAGTTCTACGCCGGAAAGCCGTTTGTGAGAGTTTGTGATGAGGGCAAACTTCCGCAGATCAGGGATGTGGTCGGTACAAATTACTGCGACATAGGCCTGAAGGCGACAGGATCGACATTGATAGTCGTTTCCTGCGTAGACAACCTGGTGAAGGGCGCCGCGGGCCAGGCCGTGCAGAATATGAACATCATGTGCGGATTCAGCGAGACGGAAGGGTTATTATGATAATAGTAAAAGGCGGCGTAACGGCGGCGAAAGGGTTCCTGGCTAACGGCGTGAAGGCCGGGATAAAGCCGTCCGGAAGAAAAGACCTGGCGCTTCTTTATTCCGAAGTGCCCGCCGTAGCCGCCGGAGCTTTCACTACGAACAGGTGCAAGGCATCTCCGGTAAAGATAAGCCGGATGAATTTAAACGGCAAGACCCATCAGGCTATAATAGTAAATAGCGGTAACGCGAATTGCGCGAATGGCAAACAGGGTGACACGGATGCCGTTGAGATGGCGCGGTGCGCGGCGGATTTTCTCAATCTCGACAAGCGTATGGTGCTCGTAGCTTCTACCGGTATAATCGGCGTGAAACTTCCGGTTAATAAGATAGTGAGGGCCATGCCGAAATTACTGGCCGGGCTTGGAAGAGATAAGGCGCCGGATTTCGCGGAGACTATCATGACGACCGATACCAGAAAGAAAGAATTCGTCGTGAAAGTCAGGATGGGATCCTCCGTGGTGACTATAGGAGGAGCGTGTAAAGGAGTGGGGATGCTCCACCCTGAAATGAAGACGGTGAAGCACGCGACTATGCTGGCATTTATATCCACAGACGCTTCGATCTCTAAAAAGATGCTGGAGGATGCTCTCGATGAGGCTATGAGAGATTCTTTTAATATGGTTTCGGTGGACGGTGACATGAGTACCAATGATTCCTGTTTTATCATGGCAAACGGCCTTGCGGGCAATAAGAGAATATCGGCAAAGGAAGGTGATTACGGAAAGTTTACGGCGGCCCTGAAGTTTATGGCATCGGAGATGGCAAAGATGCTTGCCGCCGACGGTGAGGGCGCGACCAAGCTGATCGAAATAGAGGTAAAAGGCGCAAAGACGGCCGATGACGCCCGCAGAGTGGCGCGGAAGATATCGACTTCGAATCTCCTGAAGTGCGCCATATTCGGAATGGACCCGAACTGGGGCAGGATAGTAGCCTCGGCCGGGTCGAGCGGTGTTGAATTTAATATTGACAGGATGGATGTCTATATCGGGCCGGTAAAGGCCCTTTCGAACGGAGCCATAGCCGCGGCATTCAATAGAGAGAAAGTGAGAAAGTTCCTTAAGGGAAAGAATGTGAACATAACGGTCGACCTCAAGAGCGGTAAGTCCAGTGCCAGGGCATGGACCTGCGATTTTTCTAAAGAGTATGTTGCGATAAATTCGGAGTATTCCACATAATGAAAGAGGCCATAAAGAAGAGCGAAACGCTGATAGAGGCCCTGCCTTATATAAAGAAGTTTTTTGAAAAAACCATAGTTATCAAGTATGGCGGCGCGGCGGTGGACGAGAAGGGGATCGATTCCGCGATCCTCGAGGATATAATGTTCATGAACTATGCCGGCATGAGGCTTGTGGTGGTCCACGGCGGCGGCCCGTACATATCGAAGATGATGAAGAAATCCGGAATAGAGCCCAAATTCATAGGGGGCAGAAGATATACGGATGAAGCTACGCTGAAGATAATAGACCATGCCCTTGCGGCGATCAACGGCAGGATAGTCAGTACGCTCAAGGGTATGGGCGCCAGGGTATTCGCCACGAGCGGCCGCGAGAATAACCTTATCCGCGCAAAGAAGATGGATTGCGGAATCGACCTTGGATATGTCGGGGAAGTGACGTCGGTCGATACGACTGTAATAAAGAGGCTGATAAAAGATAATATAATACCTGTGATATATCCGATAGGCCTTGGAAGGGACCGGCATATGTATAATGTCAATGCCGATGACGTGGCCAGCGAGATAGCGGTGGCATTAAAGGCGGAGAAGTTCATACTCCTTACCAATGTCAAAGGGGTCCTTAAGGACAGGAAGGATCCCGGTTCGCTATGCCATACGCTTAAGGCGGTCGAAGCCGAAAGGCTTATCAAAAGAAAGATAATAGACGGGGGCATGATACCGAAAGCGCGCTCCTGCATAAACGCCATAAAGGGCGGGGTGAAGAAAGCGCACATTCTCGATGCGGGCATTCCGCATGCGCTGCTCCTGGAGATGTTTACGGACAAGGGAATAGGAACGGAAATAGTGAGGTAACTGAAGATGGGTAAGACGGGCGCGGTTGTTTCGAAATACGATAAATATGTTATGAACACATATATGAGAGTGCCGTTGTGCCTGGAACGCGGCAAGGGTTCATACGTGTGGGATATCGAAGGTAAAAGGTATATAGATTTCTTTCCGGGATGGGCCGTATCGGGAATAGGGCATTGTCATCCCGTTGTATCGGGGAATGTTGCCGCGCAGGCCAGGAAGCTTATGCATGTATCGAATAATTATTATTCCGCGATACAGGCGAAAGTCGCCGAAGCCATCATAAAGAGCGCTTTCGACGGCAAGGTGTTCTTTGCCAATTCGGGGGCCGAGGCGAATGAGGCGGCTGTAAAGCTCGCCCGTAAATACGGGCATCCTACGGGAAGATATGAGATCATAACTATGACGAAGTCGTTCCATGGGCGTACGATAGCAATGATAACGGCGACAGGCCAGGATAAGGTCAAGATAGGCTTCGAACCATTGCCGGTGGGATTTGTCCATGTGCCATTCAATGATATAGAGGCGGTAAAGAATGCCTTGAATGAAAAGACCGTAGGCATAATGCTCGAGCCTATACAGTGCGAAGGAGGTATTAATATACCGGATATCGAATATATGAGAGCCCTGCGTAAACTGTGCGATGAGAAGGACCTTGTTCTTATATTCGACGAGGTACAGACCGGTATGGGGCGCTCCGGCAA
Organism: Candidatus Omnitrophota bacterium; assembly: GCA_016935115.1. Taxonomy (GTDB): domain Bacteria; phylum Omnitrophota; class Gorgyraeia; order 2-01-FULL-45-10; family 2-01-FULL-45-10; genus CAIMPC01. The sequence goes on from JAFGRN010000033.1 coordinate 8,726, forward strand.
GATGTTTGCCTACCAGATATTTGGCGTAAGGCCGGATGTGATGACTCTCGCCAAGTCGCTTGGCGGAGGACTGCCGATAGGAGCATGTGTTGCGGGAGGAAAGTGCAGGGACGTATTGACTCCGGGTACCCATGCCTCGACATTCGGAGGATCTCCCATAGTCTGTTCCGCGGCCCTGGGAGTATTCGATGCCATAAAGAAGGGGAAGCTTCTGGCAAATACGAATAAGATGGCGGCGTACTTGAGGAAGAAGCTTGAAGCATTGAAGCGTAAATACAGATTTATAAAAGAGGTAAGGAATGTTGGGCTTATATTTGGCGTGGAGTTATCTGTAAAAGGCGCCGACATATATAAGGAATGTATGGAGGAGGGGCTTCTTATCAATTGTACGCAGGATATGGTGCTCCGTATAATGCCATCGATGGCGGTCAAGAAAGCGGAGATCGACGAAGCTGTTGCGATCCTTGATAAGGTGTTGGCGAAGCTTTAAAGGAAAGAAGGTGCCGTGTGAAGAAAGATCTGCTTTCGATACAGGACCTCGGGTCCCAGGAGATCTTCGAGATAATAAACCTGGCTGAGGATATAAAGGCCGACAGAGTCAAGTATCAGGAAGCGCTTAAAGGCAAGTCCATAGGCCTGATATTCCAGAAACCGTCCAATCGGACCCGTGTCTCCTTCGAGATAGGTATGTTCCAGATGGGGGGTAATTCCATATACCTCGGCTCGAGCGAGATCGGCATGGGCGGGAGGGAATCGGTCAAGGATGTGGCGTGTGTGCTGTCGCGGTACCTGGACGGTATCGTGGCCCGGACATATAAGCATGAAGTCCTGGAAGAGCTCGCGAAGTACGCATCGGTCCCGATAATAAACGGATTAAGCGATATGGACCACCCGTGCCAGGCATTGAGCGACATGTTTACCATAGAAGAGAAGTTCGGGACCTTCGAACGCGTCACCGTAAGCTATATAGGTGACGGCAACAATGTATTAAACTCTCTCATGTGCCTTACGGCAAAGCTCGGAGTGAATATGCGGGTAGCGACGCCTAAGGGTTACGGGCCGGACAAGGATATAGTGAAGACGGCAAAGTCGTTCGCCGCGAAGTCCGGATCTACGATAGATATATCGAACGATCCGAAGAGAGCGGCAAAGGGCGCGGATGTCCTATATACGGATGTCTGGATCAGCATGGGCCAGGAGAAGGAGGCTGCCAGAAGGGTAAGAGCTTTTAAAAATTTTCAGTTGAACGACAGGCTCGCGAAGCTCGCGAAGAACACCCATGTTGTGATGCATTGCCTGCCTGCCCACAGGGGGCAGGAGATAACGAATTCCGTTATGGACTCCAGGCATTCGATCGTTTATGACCAGGCCGAGAACAGGATGCATGTGCAGAAGGCCATATTACTGAAACTTTTAAAGTAAGCGGGAGAATATTTAAAATGAGAGAAAAAGTGGTGCTTGCGTATTCAGGCGGGCTCGACACGTCGGTCATCATAAGATGGCTTACAAAGAGAGGTTATGATGTCATCGCCTATATGGCGGATGTCGGCCAGCAGTCCGACTTCGCAAAATATAAGAAGAGAGCATTGGCTACAGGCGCCGTTAAGGTAATAGTCGACGACCTGAAAGACGAGTTTGTGAAAGACTTTGTTTTCAAGGCGCTGAAAGCGAATGCCGTATACGAGTCAGGGTACCTTCTCGCGACGGCGTTATCGAGGCCGGTTATAGCGAAAGGCATGGTTAAAACGGCGCATAGGGAAGGCGCCACAGCGGTCGCTCACGGATGCACCGGCAAGGGCAATGACCAGGTAAGGTTCGAAGTTACGATACGCGCCCTCGACCCGGAATTAAAGATCATCGCTCCCGTAAGGGAATGGGAGCTTAAGACAAGAAGCGAAGAGATAGATTATGCGAAACAGAATAATATACCAATTGACGCAAGCAAGAAAAAGCCATACTCGCTTGATGTTAATCTTTGGGGAATATCGATTGAAAGTGGGAAGCTGGAAGATCCTTATCACGAGCCTGACGA
>JAFGRN010000034.1 GCA_016935115.1 Candidatus Omnitrophota bacterium
GTCTTGCCGTGATCGATATGGCCTATCGTACCGATATTCACGTGGGGCTTTGACCTTACAAACGTCTCTTTTGCCATAGAATCCTCCGGTTCTGTTTTATAAGTTATTATTTCCTGCTATTAACTCTTCCGCTTGTCTCTATTATCTTGTCCGCCAGATTTTTCGGTACTTCCTGGTAGAAAGAAGGTTCCATTGTATATGAAGCCCGACCCTGAGTCAAGCTTCTTAAACCGGTCGCGTAACCGAACATCTCGCCCAGAGGCGCCTGTCCTTTTATGACCTTGGTATTGCCCCTGTCATCAATAGATTCTATCTTTACCCGACGGGAACTTAAGTCCCCTATGACATCTCCCATATAATTTTCGGGCGTCACGACCTCCAGGCTCATTATGGGCTCGAGAAGCACCGCGCTGCCATTCTTCATCCCGTCATTGAATCCCAATATAGCCGCCATATGGAATGCCAGGTCGGAAGAATCGACTTCATGATAAGACCCGTCAACGAGCTTCACATCAACGTCCGTAACCGGATATCCGGCAAGGCATCCGCTCTGGGCCGCCTCAATAATCCCTTCCTTTACGGAAGAGACATACTCCCTGGGCACCGCGCCGCCGATGATCTTACTCTCGAAAGCTATACCGGACCCCTTGGCTCCCGGCGCCACATCAAGCACAACGTGACCGTATTGCCCCCTGCCGCCCGATTGCTGGATAAATTTACCGACAGCCCTCGACTGTTTCCTTATCGTCTCTTTATACGCGACCTGCGGCTTGTCCACGCTCGCGCCTACATTAAACTCTCTCAGCATCCTGTCGATGATGATCTCCAGGTGGAGCTCTCCCATGCCGCTTATGATAGTCTGCCCCGTCTCTTTGTCATACCTGACCCTGAACGTCGGATCCTCGTCGCAGAGCCTGTTCAGCGCCATTCCGAGTTTCTCCTGGTCGGCCTTAGTCTTCGGCTCGATCGCCATGGATATGACAGGCTCCGGGAAGTGCATCGATTCAAGGACTACCGGGTGGTCCTCATCGCATATCGTCTCTCCGGTAGTAGTCTCCTTTAATCCCACAAGCGCCACTATATCACCGGCCTGCGCCTTATCGACTATCTCCTGCTTATTGGCATGCATCTTAAGTATCTTGCCAATGCGCTCTGTTTTGCCTTTTACGGAATTAAAGACATGCTCGCTCGCGCTGAGTACGCCGGAATATATCCTGGCATAAGCCAATTTCCCGACAAAAGGGTCGGAGACTATCTTGAATACCAGGCCGCACAGCTTCTCGTCATTGGACGTCTGGCGGACGACTTCCTTCTCCGCTTCGGGATCCATACCCTTAATGGCGGGGATATCGAGCGGCGACGGCAGATAGTCCGCTATGGCATCGAGAAGAGGCTGTATGCCCTTATTCTTTGCCGAAGCGCCGCACATGACCGGTATGATGTTTCCGGCAATCGTCGCTCTTCTTATGGCGGCCCTCAATTCGTTCGGATAGATGCCTTTTTCGTGCAGGTACCTCTCCATTATCATGTCATCGACTTCTCCGAGCTTCTCTATGAGGTTATGGCGGTAATGGCTTGCTTTCTTCTTGTATTCTTCCGGGATATCGACCACGTCAAATCCGGATTTTCCTTCTTCTCCTTTATATATTATGGCTTTCATCGTTACGAGATCGACCAGGCCCTGATAGCTATCTTCGGCGCCTATCGGTATCTGCACGGGTATCGGGTTGGCCATCAGCCTTTCGCGCATCTGCTCCGCAACACGGTAAAAATCGGCGCCTGTCCTGTCCATCTTATTTATGAATGCTATCCTGGGAACGCGATACTTATCTGCCTGCCTCCAGACTGTCTCGGACTGAGGCTGGACTCCGCCGACAGCGCAGAGCACTATTACCGCGCCATCGAGCACCTTAAGCGACCTCTCCACCTCAACGGTGAAATCGACATGGCCCGGCGTATCGATAATATTGATATTCTTATCTTTCCAGAAACATGTGGTAGCCGCGCTCGTTATCGTTATGCCGCGTTCCTGCTCCTGGACCATCCAGTCCATTACGGCAGTCCCCTCATCGACCGTGCCGATCTTGTACAGTTTCCCGGAGAAGAAGAGTATTCTCTCCGTCGTCGTAGTCTTGCCGGCGTCGATATGGGCTATTATGCCTATATTCCTGAGGTTCTCTAATCTCTTATCTTTCGTCATCTCTATGTCTTCTGCCGCTTCCGCAAGTAACATTTATCTCGTTCGTTCGGTTACCATCTGTAATGGGCAAATGCCTTATTTGCCTCTGCCATCTTATGGGTATCTTCCCTCTTCTTTATCGCCGACCCCTGGCCGTTATAGGCATCCATCAACTCGTCGGCAAGTTTTATCTCCATCGGCTTGCCCTTCTTGGTGCGGGCAAAATTGCGTATCCATCTCATCACTATCGATACGCCCCTGTCCGGTTTCACATCTATGGGTACCTGGTATGTCGCTCCGCCTATTCTTCTGGGCTTTATCTCCAGAAGCGGCCTCGCGTTATCAAGGGCTTTCTGGAAGACTTCTATGGCCGGCTTGCCGGTCTTCTTCGCGAGTATCTCGAAAGCGCCGTAAACGATCCCTTCGGCCTTCGATTTTTTGCCCTGGGTCATGATGGTATTGATGAACCTCGACACCATCACATTCTTATATTTCGGATCGGGAATTACTTCTCTCTTATCGGCGCGTCTTCTTCTCATGAGTGTCTGCTAAGCTCCTTTCGCGGCGGCCTTCTCTTTAGGCCGTTTTGCCCCGTACTTGGACCGTGATTTCTTTCTGTCAACAACACCCGCGGTATCAAGCACGCCCCTGACTATGTGATACCTTACGCCGGGAAGGTCCTTGACCCTTCCGCCTCTCACCAGCACTATGGAGTGCTCCTGAAGGTTATGCCCGACGCCCGGAATATATGATGTGACCTCAATGTGGTTGGTGAGCCTCACCCTCGCCACTTTTCGCAGGGCGGAATTGGGCTTCTTCGGTGTCTGGGTCCTGACCTGCATGCAGACACCGCGCCTCTGGGGACAGCGCTGCAGGGCCGGAGACTTGCTCCTGTTGCTGAACTTTTCCCTTCCTAATCTCATTATCTGGTTTATTGTCGGCATTTTATTCCCTAATTTTGATTACTTCTTTTCCTCAACTGTTTCCATCTTCTTTTTCTCTTTGCCCTCTTCCTTCCGGTTTCCATCGAGGACATTCTTCACCATGGTTATATCGCGGTGCGCGCTGAAACCGGTACCGGCCGGGATCAGATGGCCCATGATGATATTCTCTTTTAAGCCCTTCAACAGATCTGTCTTTCCGCTGGCCGCCGCCTCTGTCAGCACTCTGGTGGTCTCCTGGAAACTGGCCGCGGATATGAAACTCTCCGTGTTAAGCGAAGCCTTCGTTATGCCAAGAAGAGTCGGTATTGCGGTAGCAGGCTTGCCTTTTTTCTTCACCACCCTCTTATTCTCCTCGACAAAGACATTCTTGTCGATCTGCTGGCCCATGAGAAATACCGTATCTCCAGGATCCTCTATCTTTACCTTGCGGAGCATCTGCCTTACGATGACCTCTATGTGCTTATCATTGATATTCACGCCCTGGAGCCTGTAGACTTCCTGGACCTCGTTCACCAGGTACTCCTGCAGCTTCTTGTCTCCGGAGACCTTCAATATATCCTGCAATACCACCGGCCCGTCGACGAGCTGCGCGCCCGCCTGGACCTTATCGCCCTTGTACGCATTTAGATGCTTGCCGTGCGGTATCAGGTACTCCTTCTTCATGCCGGTGGAAGATTTCACTATAACGCGCTTCTGGCCTTTCTTGGATTCGCCAAATTCGACTATACCCTCGATCTCGCTTATTATCGCCGGATCCTTCGGGCGCCTCGCCTCGAAGAGCTCCGCGACTCTCGGCAGGCCTCCGGTGATATCCTTGGTCTTGCTGATAAGCCTGGGGGTCTTTGCCAGTATCTCGCCGGCGGAGACCGTCTTGCCGTCGGCAACTATGATATGCGCGCCGGCAGGTATCGGGTATATCGCCAATACTTCGTCATCTTTGCCGATTATGACCAGCTCGGGATGGTAATCGCCTTTATGTTCCACTATGACCCTGTTCTTAAGCTTGGTAGCGGGATCGATCTCTTCCTTCATGGTTACGCCGGACTTGATATCCTCGTATTTGACCTTTCCGGTAACTTCCGTCAGTATCGGCACCGTATATGGGTCCCATTTAACGAATATTGTGCCGTCTTCGACAGGCTCGCCGTCTCCCGCCCTTATGATCGAACCGTGGGGTACGGTATGCCTTTCGAGCTCGCGGCCCTGGGCGTCATTAATGCTTATCTGGCCGTTACGGTTCAGCACTACTACTTCCCCGTCCTTCTTCGTCTGGACAACCTTCAGGTTGTGGTACTTCACGATGCCTTTATACCTCGATTCAAGGTAAGACTGCTCGACTATCCTCGACGCGGTCCCTCCGATGTGGAACGTCCTCATTGTCAGCTGCGTGCCCGGCTCGCCGATCGACTGCGCCGCCACTATGCCGACGGCCTCTCCCAGATCGACTATGCGGCCGGTCGCCAGGTTGCGGCCATAGCATTTCGCGCAGACTCCGCGCTCCGATTCGCATGTCAGTACGCTTCGTATGCGTATCTTTTCTATGCCGGCCTCTTCGATCTGCTTAGCCTTCTCTTCGGTTATCTCCGTCCCGGCCTCGACAAGCACGGTATCAGTGATGATATCCACTATATTATCCAGGGCCACCCTTCCTATTATCCTCTCGGAGAGCTTTACCACTTCTTCGTCGCCCTCGATGATGGCGCTTATCAATATGCCGTTCATGGTACCGCAGTCATCTTCGGAGATGATCACATCCTGTGCCACGTCTACCAGCCTTCTCGTAAGATAACCGGAATCCGCTGTCTTGAGCGCTGTATCGGCAAGGCCTTTTCTGGCTCCGTGCGTAGAGATAAAGTACTCGAGCACGGTCAACCCTTCGCGGAAATTCGCCGTGATAGGAGTCTCGATGATCTCGCCGGACGGCTTGGCCATAAGGCCTCTCATCCCGGCGAGCTGCCTTATCTGCAGCTTCGAGCCGCGCGCGCCGGAATCCGCCATCATGAATATAGGATTGAACGAATCGAGCTCCTGGAATATAAGGTCGGAGACATCTTCGGTCGTATGCGTCCAGAGGTCTATGATCTTATTATAACGCTCTCTCTCCGTTATGAGCCCTTTCTTATACTGGTCTTCGACGTGATCCACATCCTGCTTGGCCCTCTTAAGGTACTCATCCTTCTTCACCGGGATCTGAAGGTCATTGATAGATATGGATAGCCCCGCCTTGGTCGCCTCTTCAAACCCCAGCCTCTTCAGGTCATCCAGTATTTTTATGACGGTCTGGTGCCCCTTTATCTTGTAACATTTATAAAGTGCCTTCGAGAGCTTGGATTTTGACATCGTTTCATTGACAAAATCGATGCCTTCCGGCAGGACATTATTGAAGAGAACCCTGCCGACAGTCGTCTCAGTAAGCTTATCGCCTATCATGACCTTGATCTTCGCATGAAGCGCCACTTCTTCGTCATTGTAGGCGGTAATGACCTCATCGAAATCGGAAAAATACTTGCCCTCACCCTTATCGCCGGGTTTCTCTTTGGTCAGGTAGTAACAGCCGAGGACTATATCCTGCGTGGGGCTGGTGATCGGACGGCCATCTGCCGGAGAGAATATGTTATTGGTGGACATCATAAGGATCTTGCATTCCATCTGCGCTTCCACCGAGAGCGGCACGTGAACTGCCATCTGGTCGCCGTCGAAGTCGGCATTGAAGGCGGTGCAGACGAGCGGGTGTATCCTGATAGCATTGCCCTCGATAAGCACCGGCTGGAAAGCCTGTACTCCGAGCCTGTGCAGCGTCGGGGCGCGATTCAGCATTACGGGATGGTCCTTGATCACCTCGTCGAGAATATCCCACACCTCAAGCTTCGCCTTCTCGACCATCTTCTTGGCGCTCTTTATGGTATGGACAAAACCTTTCTCTTTTAATTTTTTTATGATGAACGGTTCAAATAGCTCGAGCGCCATCTTCTTGGGAAGCCCGCACTCGTTGAGTTTCAGTTCGGGGCCCACGACGATGACGCTTCGTCCCGAATAGTCCACGCGCTTACCGAGCAGGTTCTGCCTGAACCTTCCCTGCTTCCCCTTAAGCATATCCGAGAGGGACTTGAGCGGCCTGTTTCCGGGCCCGAGAACGGCCTTGCCGTGCCTGCCGTTATCGAAGAGCGCATCGACGGCTTCCTGAAGCATCCTCTTCTCGTTTCTTATAATGATCTCGGGAGCCTTCAGCTCGATCAGTTTCTTAAGGCGGTTATTCCTGTTTATGACGCGCCTGTAGAGGTCGTTAAGGTCGCTCGTAGCGAACCTGCCGCCATCGAGCGGAACCAGCGGCCGCAGGTCCGGCGGTATCACCGGCAGTATGTCAAGTATCATCCACTCGGGCTTATTTCCCGAACTTCTGAAAGCGTCTATGATCCTCAAAAGCTTGGCGCTCTTCTTCTGCGAGCCTTCGCTCTTAGATTCCTTGATCTCTCTCTTTAGCTTCGTGGCCATCTTGTCGAGGTCTATCTCTTTTAGCAGGTCCTTTATGGCTTCCGCTCCCATCTTTGCGGTAAATTTCTGGCCGAATTTCTCCTTGTATTCCCTGTAGCGCTCCTCGGACAGAAGCTCGTACTTCTTAAGGGATGTCTCTCCGGGATTTACGACTATATACTCTTCGTAGTAGATGACCTTTTCGATGTCTCTCGACGTGATCCCGAGCATGGCGCCCATCCTGGACGGCATGACCTTGAAGAACCATACGTGTGAAACCGGGCATGCCAGCTCAATATGCCCCATCCTCTCGCGCCGCACGCTCGACCGCGTGACTTCGACTCCGCAGCGGTCGCATATTATGCCTTTATGTTTTATTCGTTTGTACTTGCCACAGTTGCATTCGTAATCTTTCGTCGGCCCGAATATCCTCTCGCAGAATAGCCCGTCTTTCTCCGGCTTCAGGGTCCTGTAGTTGATAGTCTCCGGCTTCTTGACTTCTCCCTTTGACCACGACTTGATAGTCTGGGGCGAAGCTATCTTTATGTTTATCGCGTTAAATGGCGTGACTTCGTCTACCATATTATTTCGCCCTCTCCTCTACGGCCTTCTTCTCAAGCTTTATCTCCAGGCCGAGGCTCTGAAGCTCTTTTACAAGAACGTTAAACGACTCGGGCGTCCCGGGCTGCAGCTTATTGTCGCCCTTTACGATCGCTTCATATATCTTGGTCCTGCCGAGTACGTCATCCGACTTAACGGTCAGGAGCTCCTGCAATGTAAACGCGGCGCCGTATGCTTCGAGAGCCCAGACTTCCATCTCTCCGAACCTCTGGCCGCCGAACTGCGCCTTTCCTCCGAGAGGCTGCTGTGTTACCAGCGAATACGGGCCTATCGACCTGGCGTGTATCTTGTCGTCAACCAGGTGGGCCAGCTTCAGCATATATATGTAGCCTACGGTTACCTTCTGGTCGAAAGGCTTACCGGTAAAACCGTCATAAACGGTTACCTTACCCTCGTCCGGAAGGCCGGCTTTCTTCATCTCTTCCTTTATCTCCTTCTCCGTCGCCCCGTCGAATACGGGCGTCGAGACCGTGAAACCCAGCAATTTGGCCGCCCAGCCGAGATGCGTCTCGAGTATCTGGCCCACGTTCATACGGCTCGGCACTCCGAGCGGATTAAGCACTATCTCGACCGGCGTGCCGTCGGCAAGGAACGGCATATCCTCTTCGGGAAGTATCTTTGCGACCACGCCCTTATTGCCATGGCGGCCGGCCATCTTATCTCCGACGGATATCTTCTTCTTGCTCGCAACGTAAACTTTTACTTTCTTCAGCACTCCGGGCGGGAGCTCATCCCCTCTCTTGACCCTTTCGATCTCTCTCTCGAGCTCGAAGGTAAGTTCCTCTATCTGCCCATCGAGAAGCCTGCTTATCCTCGATATCTCCTGCTCGGTATCGGGGTTATTGAGTTTTATATTCTCCAGGTCTCCCTTTTCGACTATCTTCTTGATATCTTTCATCCGGACGGTCCTGCCCTGCGACATGAGCGCGCGGCCCGACTCCTGGTCGAGTATGCCGGCGGCGAGCTTCTGCCCCGACAGCAGCTTCTGCAATTTCCTGTACTTCTCTTCCTTGATCCTCTGTATCTGGGTGCCGAACGTCTCTTCGAGGACTTTTATCTCCTTATTCTCCCTGGTGCGCTCTTCCCTGGTCTTGGATCGCGCATCCCTCCTGGAGAATACCCTGACGTCCACCACTATCCCCTCGACACCCGGCGATGCGATAAGGGAAGAATCCCTGACATCCCCCGCCTTCTCGCCGAATATCGCCCGGAGCAGTTTCTCTTCCGGAGAAAGCTCTGTTTCCGACTTCGGGGTGACTTTACCGACCAGGATATCTCCCGGCTCGACATGGGCGCCTATCCTGATTATGCCGCTGTCGTCCAGATCCTTAAGGGCTTCTTCGGAGACATTCGGGATATCCCTGGTTATCTCTTCATTCCCCAGTCGCGTATCGCGCGCTTCGAGCTCGAATTCCTCTATATGGACCGATGTATATTTATCCTCGGAGACCAGTTTCTCGCTCAGCAATATAGCGTCTTCAAAGTTATAGCCTCTCCACGGCATGAACGCGACGAGCACATTCTTGCCCAGCGCTAACTCGCCCCCCTGCGTAGCGGGGCCGTCCGCTATGACTTCTCCGGCTTTGACCTTATCACCCGGCTCAACTATCGGCCTCTGATTTACACAGGTATTGGCATTTGATCTTTCGAACTTGCTGAGTTTATATGTCCTGCCGCTTACCACTATCTCGCCCGAATCAACGCTCGAAACCGTACCGTCATCCTCCGCTATAACCATAGCGCCCGAATCTTTCGCGGTCCTGTGCTCCATGCCGGTGCCTATGAGCGGCGATTCCGTATATAAGAGCGGGACCGCCTGCCGCTGCATATTCGAGCCCATAAGCGCGCGGTTCGCGTCATCGTGTTCAAGGAAAGGTATAAGGCTCGCCGCCACGCTCACAAGCTGCCGCGGCGAAACGTCCATATACTGCACGTCCTTGGGATCCGCCTTAAGGAAGTCATCCTTAAAACGGCAGAAGACTTTGTCTTCCACAAAACTCCCCTTCGAATCGATCTTGGCATTTGCCTGCGCTATTATATAGAGGTCTTCCACATCCGCAGAGAGATACTCGATCTTATCCGTAACCCTGCCGTTCTCGACCTTCCTGTAGGGGGTCTCGATAAACCCGAATTCATTTATCCTGGCATATGTGCTAAGCGAAGCTATTAACCCAATGTTCGGGCCCTCAGGAGTCTCGATAGGGCAGACGCGGCCGTAATGCGAATAATGGACGTCGCGGACTTCAAATCCAGCCCTGTCCCTGTTCAGGCCTCCGGGACCGAGCGCGCTCATGCGCCTCTTGTGCGTCATCTCCGCCAGAGGATTGGTCTGGTCGAGGAACTGCGACAATTGGCTCCTTCCGAAAAAGTCCCTTATCACGCCCGAGACAAGTTTTGCATTGATAAGGTTATGCGGCATTATATTGGAAAGGTCGTAAATATTCATCCTCTCCCTGCATGAACGGTCCACTCTCGCCAATCCTATCCTGATCTGGTTCAATAGCAGCTCACCGGCGCATCTGACACGCCTGTTGCCGAGATGGTCGATATCATCCACATCCCCCTGGCCGGCTTTCACCGCGATAAGCTTAAGTATGACCTGCACCAGGGTCTGGGGAGTAATGAGCCTCTCTTCCAGGGAGACCTTCATGCCGAGCTTCCTGTTCAGCATATGCCTTCCGACATCGCCCAGATCGTAACGCTTGGTATCGAAGAACAGCCTTTCCACCAGGTTCGCTGCCGACTCCGGTGTCGGGGGGTCTCCCGGCCTCAGCTTCCTATATATATCTATCATAGCCTCTTCTTTATTCGAGGTATGGTCTTTTCGAAGGGTATTTATTATCTCGGGATAGACATTCGCCAGGACCTCCACCCGCCTCACCGTAGATGCCCATATTTTGTCCACGACATCCTTGGTGATCTTCTCGAATCTTTCGGCTACAACTATATTGGTCTCTTTCTCCACGACATCCTTGGCGAGAATTGCGCCCACCAGCTTATCCAGCTGGGACGATCTCGAGATATCGTGCACATCTATGCCGCAGAACGCTTTAAGTATCGAATCATTGGTCTCGTACCCGAAGACCCTCATAAGAACGGTCGCCAGGAATTTCCTGCGCCTGTCGACATAGACATAGAGCGCATCGTTGAGATCAAACTCAAACTCAACCCACGCCCCCCTGTAAGGTATGATCCTGGCAGAGAAGACTTTCTTTCCGGTAGGGTGCATCTCCGACTCAAAGGATATGCCGGGCGAACGGTGCAGCTGGCTTACTACCACTCTTTCGTCGCCGTTGACTATGAAGGTCCCCGTGCTGGTCATGAGGGGTATATCGCCCAGGTAGACCTCCTGCTCCTTCGTCTCTTTCTTCGATTTCAGCCTCATCATCACGCGCAAAGCGCCCGCGTAACTCATGCCCCGCTTCTTGCATTCAGGTATCTCGTATTTGGGCTTGCCTATAGAATAACTAAGGTATTCCAGCTTATACTCGCCGTCAGGCGACTGTATCGGGAAGACCTCCCTGAATGCCGACTCAAGGCCCCTGTTCTCGCGTTTCGACTTCGGAACGTCTTTCTGAAGGAAGTCCGCATAGGAATCGAGCTGAATCGCCAAAAGATTCGGAAGTTTATAGCATTCCGCCAGCTTCGCGTAATTTTTACGTTTGGCCATCAATCAACCTTTTTTAATGCTGCGTTTAACGGTTTTATTTCAACTCGATCTTTGCGCCCTGCGCCTCGAGAGCCTTCTTTATCTTATCGGCCTCGTCCTTCGTGGCGCCTTCCTTGATCGTCTTAGGCGCTCCATCCACCAGGTCCTTGGCCTCTTTCAGGCCTAAGCTGGTAAGGGCACGCAACTCTTTGATAACCTGAATCTTGTTGGCGCCCGCGCTTGCGAGAACCACATTGAAGGTCGACTTTTCCTCTGCCGCTGCGGCAGGGGCGGCGCCCGCTGCTCCGGCTGCGGCCACAGCTACAGGAGCCGCGGCGGTCACGCCGAATTTGTCCTCCAGGGCCTTCACCAGGTCCGCGAGCTCGAGGACGGTCATCTTTTCGACCGTATCCATCACGCTCTTCATCTTCTCCGTTACTTCAACTTTCGCTTCCATACTACCCCTCTCTTTCTTCTTTTTTATTTTATGCAGTATTCTGTTTTGATGTCTTTACCGCGTCCAACACATAAACAAACTTTCTTATGACCCCGCTCAATACATTGACAAATCCGGTTATCGGGCTCTTCATTCCGGCGAACGCGCGGGCAAGCAGTACCTCGCGCGAAGGCAGGCTGGCCAGCATCTTTACCCGGTCAGGCGGAATGCTTTTACCGTCTACAACCGCGCCTTTTATCTTGAACTTATCATGCGTATTCGCGAACGACTGAAGTGCCTTGCACGTAGCAATGATATCGTCACCGCTGAATGACAGCCCCATGCCTCCGTCTATCTTCGCGGATTCATCGGGCAATTTGACCTTATCGAATACCGCCTTCAGCGTGGAATTCTTAACGACAAAATAGCTTGAAGAGGCCCTCTTCAGGCTTTTCCTCAGCACTTCCAGGTCCGCAGTGGACGAGCCCATGAAAGTGGTTATCACAAAATTAGGATGTTCAACGATGCGCGAGGCTATCTCCTCGGCCATCTTCTCTTTACAAAGTTTTGCGTATTTTTCCTGTTTAGCCATTGTCTTATTTCCTGAATTCTGCCAGGTCCAGTCTTATGCCCGGCCCCATGGTCGTTGATAAAAAAAGGTTCTTAACATGCTGGCCCTTAAGCCCTCCCGGGTTCGAGCTCATTATGGCGTCTATAAGAGAGACCGCATTGGCGTATAGCGCGTCCTCCGCGAACGAGATCTTCCCGAGCGGAGCATGAATGCCGGCCTGTTTATCCATCTTGAATTCTATCTTTCCGGCCTTGACATCCTTAACGGCTTTTGCGGTATCCATCGTAACCGTCCCGGATTTGGGGCTGGGCATAAGGCCGCGCGGGCCGAGTATCTTGCCCAGCTTCGCCATGTCTTTCATCATCTCCGGCGTGGCAATCGCGACATCAAAATCCGCCCATCCGCCCTGCACCTTCGCGATAAGGTCTTCGGCGCCCACAAAATCGGCCCCTGCCGCCCTGGCCTTCTTCTCCTCCTCGCCCTTGCAGAAGACCACCACTTTTACCGTCTTTCCGGTGCCGTGCGGGAGGGCCACGGTGCCCCGGACGGATGCGCTCTGGCTCTGCTTCGGGTCGATGGATAATTTAGCGGCAACTTCTACCGTCTCGTCGAATTTCAGCTTCGGCGCTTTCTTAAGTATCGCTATGGCATCCTTAAGGCTGTAAGACTTGGCATTGTCGAACAATGCCGCTACGGCCTTCTGTCTCTTGGTAGGTTTTTTGTTCATCACTCCACCTCTATGCCCATGCTTCGGGCGGTGCCCTTCACTATCTCTACCGCCTGCTCGATATCCTCGGTATTCAGGTCCTTCAGCTTTACCTTCGCTATCTCTTTGACCTGGTCGAGCGTTACCTTGCCGACTTTCTCTTTATTGGGGGTGCCGCTCGCCTTCGCCACACCGCATGCTCTCTTAAGGAGCACGGAACACGGTGGGCTCTTTATTATAAAGGTAAATGTCCTGTCCTCGTAGGCGGTTATGACCACAGGGAGTGTCATCCCATCCTGCCCCTGGGTCTTGGCATTAAACTGCTTGCAAAAGTCCATGATATTTAGGCCATGCTGGCCGAGTGCCGGGCCTACCGGGGGAGCCGGGTTGGCGCTTCCCGCCGGACAGTATAATTTGATAATCGCCTTAATTTTTTTAGCCATCGTTTTTCTCTTTTTTTACTTATAACCGTCAACCGTCAACTGTCAACTATTCTATATCTTCTCCACCTGCCATGTCTCTAATTCTACCGGAGTAGCCCTTCCGAAAATCGATATCATAACCTTAAGTTTGCCCTTAGCCAGGTTTACCTCTTCGATAGTGCCGTTGAAATTGGTAAACGGGCCGTCATTCACGCGTATGCTCTCGCCCTTCTCGAATATGACCTTGGGGGTGGGTTTCTCCTTTGCCTCCTTGGCCTGCCTCAATATGGTATCTATCTCTTCTTCTTTAAGAGGAAGCGGTCTCGAACCTGCCCCGACAAATCCGGTAACTCCGGAGATGCTCTTTATGAGGTACCAGGTATCGTCCGTAAGCTCCATTTCCACTAATATATAGCCCGGGAAGAATTTTCTCTGGGATATTCTCTTCTTTCCAGCCTTAACCTCGGAGACCTGTTCGATCGGAACGAGAACCTGTGAAATATTCTCGCCGGCCATTCCGGCCTTTATCTTGCTCTCGAGGGACCTCTTTACCCTGTCCTCGTATCCCGTCTGCGTATGTATAACGAACCAGTTCTTAGCCATCGCGCCCTACAGTTTCTCCATTATAATGGTAACGAGCCCCGACAAACCGGCGTCGCATATACCTATGAATAATGCCAGCAAGGTCAATGAAATGAGCACTATAACCGTCGAACCTATCAGCTCGTCCTTTGACGGCCAGGAGACCTTGCCCATCTCCAGTTTTATCTCTTTGAAAAAATTTCCTATTTTACCCATAATTTATAAAAAAACGCCTTTCGCCTGTTTAAGTAGACAGGCTTTTCGCCTTATTCCAGTCTCGCCATCGGGATCTTTCGATCGCCAGGCCCTTTACATTGCGGCTTTGGACCGCTTTTTCAGGGTCGGCTTTGCCGAGGTTTCGTTTTCACGAATCTGGCAGGCCAGGAGGGACTCGAACCCCCAACTCGCGGTTTTGGAGACCGCTGCTCTACCAATTGGAGCTACTGGCCTCTCCAATTCCTCCTGACATACCCGGCAATACCATGAAGACTGACTACTTTATCTCTTTGTGAACCGTGCGTTTCCTGCAAAACTTACAGAACTTCTTAAGTTCAAGCTTATCCGGATTCTTCTTCTTGTTCTTAGTAGAAGCGTAATTCCTGTTCTTGCACTGCGTGCACTCTAATGTAGCGAGCTCTTGCATTTTTTACTCTATTACTTCCGTTACGACACCCGCGCCTACCGTATGTCCGCCTTCACGTATGGCGAAGCGCAGTTCCTTCTCCATTGCGATA
>JAFGRN010000035.1 GCA_016935115.1 Candidatus Omnitrophota bacterium
ACGTGGAAATTCCCCTGCGAGGAATTTCCACTCGGAAAGGTCGCTCGCTCTTTTTAGCATATAGTATGTATCCCGGGCTAAAAAACCGTGCCCGCTCGCGACTTTCGACGCCCCGCTCAACACCCGGGCTGTAAGGGCACTAAAGAGAAGCTACAGGCATGCTGCTTTGTAACACTTTCCCTGTAGGTATGCCGGAAGATACCCGCTACTCGCTCCCATAGCAAAAATATCCCCTTGTTTCAGCTTATGACCAGGAAGTTACGGGTGGCCGAGGTCCAGCCTTGAGGGGCGCACAAGGCCAAGGCGGGATGGGGTCAATATAGCTACGCGCCCAGGCCAACCACGGGATTGTCCCGCCGCCGCACTTCGTGCTTGGCGGGATCCCGCCGAAGCTTTAAACAAAGGCGGGATAAACCCCGCTTTGGCCGCGGAGCACCGAAAGGCTGGCCTCGGACAGGACCCGTAACTTCCCGAGGTTGAGAGGAGCGGGGGATATTTTTGCTTTCCTTCGCCGCAGTTCCTGTGGTAAAATTCCCCCATGAGCTACACGGCGGCACTGGAGAAAGCGTGGAAGGAGCTCTTGTCATTGACCAGGGAGAAGCGCATCTCCGTCAGATTTCTTTCGGATACGTATGAGATCGACCCGGCGGCAAAGCGCATTATCTCCTCGTCGGATGGCGCACAGGCAAAAGATTATATTGCCATAATACTGCTGCACTATCTCATTAAAAAGTTAAGATACGGCGCGATTCCCGCCAGGACGGGCGAGTGGATAGACTTTAACGGGCTTGAAGGCGGCGAAGGCTACTATCCGACATTCAGGAAACGCACGATCGATGTCGTGGTCAGCAAATACGGCGGCCATCCGGAGGCGCTATATAAAGCGCTCGAGAGGTTCCCCGGAAAAAAATCGGATCTCGGCGATGTCGGAGTGGAGATCTATCCCGTCGAAGGCATAGCCATATTGATAAAGGCATCCAGGGCGGATGAGGAGTTCGGCCCCGACGCCAATATACTATTCGACAGCGGGATTTCAAAAATATTCTGCACTGAAGACATAGTGGTCCTGACTGAGATACTGATCCATCAACTATAAGGAATCGACCATGAAAACATGCGCGAATCGGCATAAGAGGATAGGGATACTGACGGGCGGCGGCGATTGCCCGGGAATAAACGCGGTCATCAGGGCCGTTGCGAAGAAAGCTATCAATGACTATGATATGGATATAGTCGGAATAGAGGACGGATACGACGGCGCGGTCAATGATAAACACAAAAAACTCGAAAATAGCGATGTCTCCGGAATATTGACGCTCGGCGGGACGATCCTTGGCACAACGAAGAAGGTCAATCCCTACAGGTATGCGATAAAGAAAGGCGACGGATTTGAATATAAGAACATGTCCAGGGCTGTAATACGTAATATAGAGCGGCTCGACCTCGACTGCCTTGTCGTTATAGGCGGAGACGGGACCCTGGGCATAGCCTATAAACTCTTCAAGGACGGAATACCTATAGTAGGGGTGCCGAAGACCATAGATAATGACATTATCGGCACAGATATCACATTCGGCTTCGATACCGCGCTCTCGATAGCCACGGAAGGCATAGACAGGCTTCATTCCACAGCTCAATCGCATCACAGGGTCATGATCGTAGAGGTTATGGGGCACAATGCCGGATGGCTGGCTCTTCTATCCGGAATAGCGGGCGGCGGCGACATAATCCTGATTCCCGAAATACCATATCAGATGCAGCACATAGTCGCGAAGATCAGGGAGAGGCACAGGAAAGGAAAGCGCTTCTCGATAATAGTCGTGGCGGAAGGCGCCAAGCCGAAAGGCGGAAGCGTAGTGATACAAAGGCTCGTCAAAGAGAGCTCCGATCCGATAAGGCTCGGAGGGGTCGGCTTCATCCTGAGCGACCAGATAGAAAAGGCGACCGGCAATGAAACGCGCGCGGTCGTAATGGGCCATCTCCAGAGAGGCGGCTCCCCTACGGCATTCGACAGGGTCCTGGCTACCCAGCTGGGCTCGAAAGCCGTCGACATGATAGCGGCGAAGAAATTCGGGCACATGGTGGCCATGCAGAACAGCCGCCTTGTAAGCATATCGTTAAGAGACGTTGCAAAGGGGCACAGGAGCGTGCCGGTCGACCATCCGCTTATAAAGACCGCCATATCACTGGGTACCTGTTTTGGGCAATAATAACATTCAGAAAGGAGCCGTTCATGCCGGATAACCTGTTCAATGCCGCCGAAGTAGTGGATATGGGAATAGCAAAAGAGGTGAAGAGGCGCGATTTCTACGCCCTCGTCGCGAAGAGATTCAAAGAGAAAGAGATGCAGGAGCTATTCTCCAGGCTGAGAGACTGGGAAGATGAACATATCAAGAAATTCACCGATATACGGAATACGATCGAAGATTCCGAAATCACCGAGTCATACCAGGGTGAATTCCAGGCTTATATAAGATCACTGGTCGATGATATGCAGTATAAACAGGTATCGGCTGAGAGTTTTGATAAGTTCGTAAAAAACCCCGTCGATGCCATAAACTACGGCATGGGATTCGAGAGAGATGCCATACTATTCTTCGGGGAGTTGGCGGCGCATATGACGCCTGCTCATAAGGAAAAGGTCTCCAGGCTGATAGAAGAGGAGAGGAAGCACCTTATGTATCTGGCCAAGCTTAAGGCCGGTTATAAATGAAGATTTCCGTCAGGGTCAAGCCGAACTCCAAAGAGGCGGCCGTCGAGAAGATATCGGAAAAAGAGTTTGTCGTGCGCGTAAAGGCCCCTCCGAGGGAAGGTCGGGCCAACGACGCCGTAATAAAATTATTGGGCGAATACTTCAAGGTACCCCGCAGCATGGTAAAGATACTGCGCGGAGAAGGCGGGAAAAATAAGGTGGTTGAAATTTTTTGATTTTTTTATTGACATTGCGCCCTTTACTGGTATGATATACGAAATTTGACCTATATTTCAAAACCAATGGACAGAGTCGTCCGCCGGGGAAGGCGGGCGTCTTTTTTTTCGAAAAATATGCCCATAAAATAGGCAGGCACAAGGGGTCTTCTGGTGAAAATACTTAATAGCTCTGTACTGGCGGACATTTCCGGAACCAGGATCACAAAGATAGAGATCTCGTCACCCGATATAGCCAAAAAGGCGCAAGCGGGCCAGTTCATAGCCCTCATGATAAGCGAAAAGGGGGAGAGGATCCCACTCACTATAGTGGAAGCCGATAGGGCCGCCGGCAGCATAACTCTTATCTGCCAGGAACTGGGCTATACATCGAAACAGCTCGGAAAGATGAAAGCCGGCGATTCGCTCTATTCATTGGCGGGCCCGCTGGGGCACGCCACAGAGATAAAGAATTACGGAAAGGTGATACTCGTCGGCGGCGGCGTAGGCATAGCCGAAATATATCCTGTAGCTAAAGCGCTTAAAGAAGCGGGCAACCACGTGACCGCCATAGTCGGCGCGCGTACCAAAGAGCTGCTCATACTTGAAAAAGAGCTTAAGACGGTCTCCGACGAATTCATCGTAGCGACCGATGACGGATCGTATGGCCGCAAAGGCTTCACTACGGACATACTCGATGAGATCCTGCAGAAAGAGAAATACGATCTTGTCTATTCAGTAGGGCCGATTCCCATGATGAAGCGCTCGGCGGCGGTCACTTCCAGATACGGCGTAAAGACGATAGCCTCGCTGAATGCCATCATGGTGGACGCTACAGGCATGTGCGGATGCTGCAGGGTAACTGTGGGTGGCAAGACCCTGTTCAGCTGCGTGGACGGACCGGAGTTTGATGCGCACCAGGTCGATTGGGACGAATTGGTAAAACGCAACAGGATATACGAAGATAAAGAGAAGCATATATGCAATCTGGACAAGGCGCTAAAAAAGTAAAGAAGGAACCGGTAAAAGTGCGGGAACAGGACGCATCCGGCAGATCTTCATCTTTTGATGAGGTTGTGCTGGGTTATAATGAAGAAGAGGCGCTCAGCGAAGCCGCCCGCTGCATTCAGTGTAAAAATCCCACCTGTATTTCGGGTTGCCCTGTCAATATAGATATAAAGCGCTTCATTTATCACATAACGAAGAAGGACTATAAAAGCGCCTACCTGGCTATCCGCGAAAAAAATGATTTTCCGTCAATATGCGGCAGGGTCTGTCCGGCGGAATACCAGTGCAGAAAAGCCTGCGTATTCACAAAAAAAGGCTCACCCTACGCCACCGAAAACGCGATAAATATACACTTCCTTGAGAGGTTTATTGGTGATTACGGGATGAAAAACAACATAGCCATACCCGTACAAAAAAACCCGGAACTTTCGAAGTTTAAAGTAGCCATAGTCGGTTCTGGCCCGGCGGGAGTATGCTGCGCAGGCGAACTGGCAAGACGGGGTATTAAAGTAACGGTCTATGAAGCCCTGCATAAGCCGGGCGGGGTACTCCGTTACGGCATACCGCCGTTCAGGCTTCCGCGTGATATACTCGATTTCGAGCTCAATATCCTGAAGAAACTGGGCGTCGAGATCGTACCGAACTATATAATAGGTAAAGTCAAAGGCCTGGAAGAGCTGTTATCCGAAGGATTTGACGCTGTATTTCTGGGCCTTGGAGCAGGAGTTCCGACATTTCTCGGAATAAAGGGCGAGAACCTCTGTAATATCTACTCAGCCAATGAATTCTTGACAAGAGTAAACCTGATGTCCGCGTATAAATTCCCGGAATACCATACGCCCGTCAATATAGGCAAATCGATAATAGTTATAGGCGGAGGAAATACCGCCATGGATGCCGCGAGGGCAGCCCTGAGACTGCAAAAGATGCAGGGATTTAAGCCCGACACCAGCATAGTATACAGGCGTACCGAAGTGGAACTTCCGGCCAGGAGGCTGGAGATACAGCACGCCAAAGAAGAGGGGGTGAAGTTCAGGTTCCTTGTCCAGCCCGAAGGCTTTACGGGCAACGACAAGGGCTTCGTGAAGAAACTGAAGTGCCTTGAATGCAAGTTAGGCGAACCGGATTCCTCGGGACGCAGAAGGCCTATCGCCATTCCCGGAAGCGATTTCGAAATGGAGAGCGATATGGCAGTCATAGCGATAGGATTACTGGCAAATCAGGTATTGACCAGGGTGACTCCTAAGCTGAAGACGGATAAATATTCGGATGTGGAAGTTAACAAAGAGACGATGGAGACATCTATCGGCAATGTCTATGCCGGAGGGGACATCGTCGGAGGAGAAGGTACGGTAATAGAAGCTATGGGCATGGCAAAGAAGGCGGCTGAAGCCATCATAAAGCGCCTGCTCAGCAAGTAGGCGGTAAAAATGGGAGGTAGGATAGAAATGAGCAAGAAGATAGAAGATTTCATGAATATGGTGATCGCGAAGAATCCCGGCGAAAACGAGTTTCATCAGGCCGTGCGGGAGGTCGTGGAATCGGTAATGCCTTATATAGAGGAGAATCCCAAGTACCAGAAAGCGAAGATACTCGAAAGAATGGTAGAGCCCGAAAGAGTTATAATGTTTCGCGTTCCGTGGATCAATGATAAGGGCGAAGTCCAGGTCAACAGGGGATTCCGCATAGAGATGAACAGCGCTATAGGCCCCTACAAAGGCGGATTGCGTTTTCATCCAAGCGTCAATCTTGGAGTCTTGAAGTTCCTCGCGTTCGAGCAGGTATTCAAAAACAGCCTCACAACTCTTCCGATGGGAGGAGGCAAAGGCGGTTCTGACTTCGATCCAAAGGGCAAGTCAGATAACGAAGTCATGAAATTCTGCCAGAGCTTCATGACAGAGCTCCATAGGCATATCGGGCCCGATACCGACGTCCCCGCGGGCGATATAGGCGTCGGAGGCCGTGAAATAGGATTCATGTTCGGCCAGTATAAGAGGCTCCGCAATGAGTTCACCGGAGTATTAACAGGCAAAGGCCTAAACTGGGGCGGCAGTTTAATAAGGCCCGAAGCAACCGGTTATGGCTGCGTATATTTCGTGCAGGAGATGCTGAAGACGCGCGGGGAATCGCTGAAGGGCAAGGTCTGCGCCGTATCAGGATCCGGAAACGTGGCACAGTACACAGTCGAGAAGCTGAACCAGCTCGGCGCCAAGGTCGTTACGCTTTCCGATTCTAACGGCTTCATACACGATGAAGGCGGGATTGACGCGAAAGAACTGAAATGCGTCATGGAATTGAAGAATGTAAAGCGCGGCAGGATAAAGGACTGCGTCAAGGATTTTAACTGTAAATATCATGAAAGCAAGCGCCCATGGTCGGTGAAATGCGATATCGCGTTCCCGAGCGCCACACAGAATGAAATCTCCGGCGAAGACGCGAAGACACTGGTAAAGAACGGCTGTATCGCCATAGGCGAAGGCGCCAATATGCCGACCACTCCGGAAGGCATAGAGGTATTCCAGAAAGCGAAGATCCTCTACGCGCCCGGCAAGGCCGCAAACGCGGGCGGTGTGGCAACAAGCGGGCTCGAGATGTCCCAGAACAGCGAAAGGCTCTCGTGGACCAGGGAAGAGGTAGATGAGAGATTGCACAATATTATGATCAGTATACATAGCTCATGCGTAAAGTACGGCAAAGAAGGCAAATACATAGACTATGTCAAAGGCGCGAACATAGCCGGCTTCGTAAAAGTGGCCGATGCCATGCTCGACCAGGGATTGGTGTAGCATAAAAGGGAAGGATTTAAAAACAAGGGCGTTTTGACGCGCTGCTCAAGCGGCGCTCAAAGCGCCCTTGCCCCTTTCCGCTTTGACTTTTACGGGGCGGTAATATATAATCTCCTGTAATCCATGAATCCTGTCATACTGTCGCTCAGATTTTTTGAATTACGCCGGAGGATATTTGAATCCTCCA
>JAFGRN010000036.1 GCA_016935115.1 Candidatus Omnitrophota bacterium
CCATTTTTTGGATGCCCGTATCTCCTTGAGAAATTCAAACCCGTCCTTCTTTGGCATTTTGATATCGCATAGGACTATATCAGGTTTTTCGGAATCGAATTTTTGTATTCCTTCTTCTCCGTCATATGCCTGGGAGATGGCATAGCCGCGCCCGGCAAAGTATTCAGTAAGCATATTCACCATATCTTTTTCATCATCTATTATCAATATCTTCTGCATGGTCGTATTCCTATTTTTTATAGAACCTGTTTATCATTGAAACGACTTCCTGGGGTGTATCCGCCAATCTGAATAATTCCATATCCGACCGGTCTACCATGCCGTGGGCCAGTAGGACGTGCCTTATCCAGTGCAGCATACCTTTCCAGAACTCGCTTCCCACCAGTATTATAGGCAAGGGCTCCATGCGCTTCGTCTGGACTAAAGTCACGACCTCGAAGAACTCATCGAGCGTGCCGAAGCCGCCGGGAAAAGCTATTAATGCCTTAGAATATTTGGCGAACATTACCTTGCGGCAAAAGAAATATTTGAATTCAAGCGATCTGGTCAGAAAGTTATTGGGCTTTTGCCTGACAGGTATCAATATATTCAGGCCTATGGATTCGCCGCGCGCCTTCTTGGCGCCCCTGTTAGCTGCCTCCATTATTCCTGAACCGGCGCCTGTTATTATAGCGTAGCCGCTTTTAACTAGCGCCGCCGCAGTCTCTTCGGCTATTTTATAATATTTATCGGATTGCCTGGTACGGGCGGAACCGAATACCGAGACCGCGTCTCTTACGTCGGATAATTCTTCGAAACCATCCACAAATTCGCTCATTATCCGGAATATGCGCCATGGATCTTCTTTTGTGAAATCACCTCTCAATTTGGACATTGCGGCACCTCTTAAGGTTAATAATGCGTTATGTCTTCTTTTTTAAATTTTTTGGAGAATCTATAGGCCAGGAAATATCCCATCGGGTTCACTTCATTTGTTATCTGGTCAATAAATATGTGCTGTGTAAATCCTATCGCAATAGCTATCCAGTACTTTGACAGCCCGAAGGCGAATATGACGGCCCACAGCAGAATAAGTATCTCGTATGAGTGCAGGATCAGATAGAGTTTTTTGAGTTTTACGTCATGACACGCCCGGTAGATATCTTTTATATTCAGGGTGAATCCAAAGCTTGCGTAATAATCGATGAGATGATCCAGGTCGATGAGCGTGCCGGCCATGAATGAAATTATAGCACAACCTATGGACCTGAACCAGGCCCCTACGCATATACTGACGATTCCCGATGCTATTAAATGTCCCTGTGGCAGCATCAATTACAGTATTATTACCGAATCGAAGGTGCCAAACGAGTTTTGCTCTTGTTCTTTATTATTGGAGTCTGATACCCATTCGCCATCAATTACGAATTTATATTTATGTCTGCCGGGATTAAGCCCCAGCTTCTTCTCCCATCTTCCGCCTTCAAGCCTCGAGAGACGGCTATTTTCGCCGGGCTGCCAGTTATTGAAATCGCCGACGATATGGATCTCTTTTGCGTTCGGAGCGTCTATGTTGAAGAGTATTTCTTTAAAGCCCGAGCTCGCTTCCTGTGCCGGCGCAACTGGCTCATCGATAATGACATTTCTGGGGGAGTTTATAGCCTGATGATGCGTTGAAGGAGCTGATTCCCGGATGGCAGTTTCAAGCGCCTGCGGCAGAGCCACGACATCGACTCTTTCCGTGGGGGCATTTTCTGCTGTCGGGGTGGATATAGTGACTGTCATAGGAGCTGTATCATTCAGCGCCTTCTCAAACTCTTCCGCGCCATCCAGCCTTAATATCTCCTGGCCCAGGGCTGTATAGTCTTTGGCGCCTATAGAATCTTTATTAAGTTGTGTCACGCAGACTCCTTTGGCGGCCGCCTTCTTAAGGTCCACACTCATTCTTATAATTGCAGTAAGCATCTGGGCCTTGAAGAATGTCTTTATTTCGTCATAGATTACCTGGGAGTATTTAGTCCTTTTATCATATAGTGTTGCGAGCGCGCTTACGCGGGGGGCGTGGTTTATCTTTATCTTTATTAGTTCTATCATACCCAGCAGCTTTCCTACGCCCATGAGCGAAAAGGCGCTCATATCTATCGGAACGATCACATGGTCGGCCGCCCTTAAAGCATTGAATGTCAGGAAACCAAGGCTTGGAGGGCAATCTACCAGTACATAGTCGTACTCCAGCTGGCCCATCGCGAGCGCCAGGTTGAGTTTCGAGACGGCATCTTCCTTGTCTTTCAATTCCTGTTCGAGCGTACTGAGTAGTATATTGGCCGGGACTATGTCTATATTCTGTGCTACCTTCACTATGCAGTCATTAATGGGCCTGTTCTTGTCTGGATTATCTGTAAGGACATTATATATGGAACGATCCATGCTCTGGCTCGACGCATTGAGCCCAAAGCTGGCATGGGCCTGCGGGTCGAGGTCTATTATTAAAGTCCTCTTGCCTGCATCCGCAAGAGCCCCCGCAAGATTGATCGTTGTAGTGGTCTTACCGCAACCGCCCTTCTGATTCGCCACAGCTATCTTTTTCATCATACTCCCTCCTTATAGGTATTTACCCGCGTAATTCACACCGTTCCGGAAGATCGTTATGCCATCGCCATCTCTCATCTTCCCGCTTTTTCTGGTCCAGCCCGGATGCTGATAAGGGCTGATATAACGTTCGGGATGAGGCATCAGGCCGAATATCCTGCCGGTACGGTCGCATATCCCGGCGATATTTTCGACGGAGCCGTTGGGACAGTACGGATATCCCGCCCGCTTTCCATCGCGGTCAACATATTCAAATGCCACGAGGCCGTTATCCCTTATCTTTTTCAATATATTTTTGTTTTTGGGAATAAACTTTCCCTCCCCGTGCGCGACCGGAAGCTCGATGATATGATCGATTTCCCGGGTCCATACGCACCTGTCGCCTGTTCGTTTAAGGTATACCCATCTGTCTTCAAACTTATCGGAATCGTTAAGGGTAAGAGTAGATTCTATTGTCTCCAGATCGCCGGCCAGGTTCGGCAGAAGGCCGGCCTTTACCAATACCTGAAAACCGTTGCATATGCCTATGATAAGCCTGCCGCTCCTTATAAAAGACTCTACCTCTCTTCCTATCCTGAATCTCAGCTCATTGGCAAGTATCTTGCCGCTGGCGATGTCATCGCCGTATGTGAATCCACCCGGGATCGCCATGATCTGATAATCATCAAGGTTCTTAGTCTTATGGGCGAGCTCGTTTATGTGTACCAGATCCGCCATGGCTCCGGCCATTTCAAAGGCGAAAGCGGTCTCTTTGTCGCAATTCGTTCCCGCAGTCCTTATTATTACGACCTTTACCTTTCCCATTACATATCCTTAAATGTGCCCTGCCAGGCCGATTTCAACCTGCCCGTGCCGGTGGTTACGGCTAATTTTCCATCCGGGCCATATATGTTAAAGTATGAGTCGCCGCGCACATTCCCGAGCTTCCATATCGGCAAGCCTTTCATTGCGGCAATGAACTTTTTTTCATCGGCAATTTCTACGATAAACCTGGTATTCGATTCAGAGAATAGCAGTATGTCGTTTAAAAGAAGTTCCTGGCCTATGGGCATGGCATAAGGATCGAGCCTTACGTTTACGCCGAGACCGCCGGCAAATGCCATCTCGGCCAGGGCGACAGCCATTCCTCCGTCGGAGCAGTCGTGGCACGATAGCACCAGGCCTCTTTCGATGGCCTTTGCCAGGGAGTTCATTATCTTCCTGCCGTTTACAGGGTCTACCCTTGGCACATCATTGCCGAGGCTGCCGCGCATCTTGTAGTATTGAGAGCCCCCCATCTCATCGAAAGTCAGGCCCACCATGTAGAGCGCGCTGCCCTTCTTTTTAAGATCCATCGAGATCGCTTTCTCGGAGTTCTTCATTACGCATATAGCGGAGATGAGAAGCGTCGGAGGTATTGAGATGGTCTTATTGCCTGCGGAGTATTCATTGTTAAGGCTGTCTTTGCCCGATATGAACGGGACTCCGTAGGCTTTGGCGATATCGTAGCATGCGTATGAGGCTCTTACGAGTCCGCCAAGCCTATCCGGCTTGTTTGTGTTTCCCCAGCAGAAGTTGTCGAGTATTGCGCATGTTTCGATGTTGCCGCCCACCGATATTACCTGCCGCAGGGCCTCATCTATCGCGCTTGCAGCCATCCAGTAAGGGTCTATCTTGCCGTAATCCGGGTTTATTCCGCAGCCTATAGCCAGGGCTTTTTTTGATCCAAGCACCGGCCGAGTTACGCTGGCATCGCCGGGGCCCTGGTTTGGCCCCTGCAGGGGTTTTAGTATGCTGCCGCCCTGAACCTCGTGGTCATATTGGCGTATTATCCATTCCTTGCTTGCGATATTCGGAGTCGATAAAAGCCCGAGCAGGTCTTCCGTCAGGTCTTTCCCGGTATTTTTCCGCGGCTCTTTGAAGACCTGTTTTTGCCATACAGCTTTGCGTTTTATGGGCGGGACTCCGTCGTGAAGGAACTTCATTCCGAGATCAGCGACCAGTGTGCCGTCATAGAAAAGCTTAAGCCTCTTCGTGTTTGTGAATTTGCCTATCACGGTAGCTTCCACATTTTCACGGTCGAAGACGGCTTTAAGCCTATGGATCTTTTTCGGGTCGACCGCCAGCACCATGCGTTCCTGCGCCTCCGAAATCCATATTTCGGTATAACTCAGGCCTTTATATTTTATCGGGACTCTTTCGAGATAGACTTCAGCGCCTGTCTCCTCGCCCATCTCGCCTACCGCGCTCGACAGTCCGCCTGCCCCGCAGTCTGTTATGGCATTATACAGGCCCAGGTCGCGTGCCTGTATGATGGTGTCGGCGACCTTCTTCTCCTGTATAGGATTGCCGATCTGAACGGCCGATCCCGAGACACTCTCCGATTCATGGGTCAACTCTCCCGACGAGAATGTCGCGCCGTGGATCCCGTCGCGGCCGGTCCTTCCTCCGACCACTACTATGAAGTCTCCGGGTTTTGATTTTTTCCCGCATTTATTTTTAGGTAATATGCCGACATTACCGGCAAATACAAGCGGGTTGCCGACGAACCTTTCGTCGAATAAGACCGCGCCGTTAGATGTCGGTATCCCCATCCTGTTGCCATAGTCCCTTACGCCGGCTACGACGCCCTTCATGACGCGCTTCGGGTGCAATGCGCCCTTCGGCAGCCTGTTATAAGGGTAGTCCGTGGGCCCGAAACAGAATACGTCGGTATTGATTATCGGTTTTGCTCCGAGGCCGGTCCCGAGAGGGTCCCGTATAACGCCGCCTATGCCGGTGCCGGCTCCCCCGTACGGCTCGAGCGCCGAGGGATGGTTATGTGTCTCCACTTTGAAACAGACGTTATATTTATCGTCAAACCGTATTACTCCGGAGTTGTCCTTGAATACGGAGACGCACCACGGTTTGCGGAGCTCATCCGTGACTTTCATGACCGTCTGTTTCAGCAGGTTCTTGATGGTCTTGCCTTCGTATTCGATCAACCCCCTGAATGTCTTATGCTTGCAATGCTCCGACCATGTCTGCGCCAGTGTCTCTAGCTCGCAGTCCGTCGGGTTGCGTTCGGTTCTTTTAAAGTAATCTTTTATCGCGCGCATCTCGTCAAGGCTCAGGAATAGCTGGCCGTCTTTGGAAAGCCTGGCCAGTTTCCGGTCGTCGGCATTGATCATATCGATATGCTTGAGGGTAAAATGGTAAGGCGGAGGCTCCGGCGGTATAGCTGACCTGCCTTTTACCGCATGCTGGATAACTTTATTGAACAGTATCTTTTCCGCTATCGAGCGTATCTCTCCGTATGAAAGGCTTCCCTTTATAATATATTTTTTCGCGGTCTTTACCGCCCGCACTCCGAGTATGCCTATGTCTTTTATCGCTTTTTTGGCGCTCTCCTCGACCGGATCCATGACCCCGGGATTATAGGCGATTTCGACGACCTTCCGGCCTTTTTCCTCGAGCACATTGCCGCGATAGCTGTAATTCTGGGTTACCGGGTCCGCCAGTATATTATCGCAGATCTTCCTGATGCCGTACTCATCAAGGTCTCCGTCAAGAAGATAGACCTGGACGGTCCTTACCTCTTTGATCCTGCCTCCGAACCCGAGGTCACGGATATCGCGCGTGACACTTGCGCCCGCGGCATCGTAGAATCCGTTTTTTTCCGATACTTCAATTCGCCAGGCCATCTACTCCCACTCGATAGTTGAAGGCGGTTTCGAGCTTATGTCGTAAGCCACCCTGTTGACGCCCTTGACCTCATTTATGATCCTATTTGAAATCTTTCCCAGTACATCATACGGGATCTTTGCCCAATCGGCTGTCATGCCGTCAACCGATGTAACGGCCCTGATAGCCACGACATTCTCATAAGTACGCTCGTCACCCATTACGCCTACTGATTTGACCGGCAAGAGCACCGCAAATGCCTGCCATATCCTGTCGTACAGGTTTTCGCGTTTTAGCGTGCCGATGAATCTGTCGTCGACCTCCCGCAGTATATCGCAGCGTTCTTTTGTGACATCTCCGAGTATTCTCACGGCCAGGCCGGGCCCGGGGAAAGGGTGGCGCCCGAGGATCTCCCGCGGCATTCCCAGCTCCTTCCCTACCCTCCTGACCTCGTCTTTAAATAGGTATTTAAGCGGCTCTATCAATTTGAGGTTCATCTTTTTTGGAAGCCCGCCCACATTATGATGTGTCTTTATCGTGGCGCTCGGGCCGCCGAAAGCCGAGCGGG
>JAFGRN010000037.1 GCA_016935115.1 Candidatus Omnitrophota bacterium
AGCTCTAATCTAGAAGAGTAGTTTGGAATTTTCCACAATTAATGTTCGCCTCTCAATGGCGGAAATTTTTTATCGATTTGTGTAACAAATAGTTACGTCATTTACGCCCAAAAATGACCGGACATTAAGGCGGGGAATAACCTCTTTAAATCGCTAATTTCCTTGATAATCGTTATATTCAGCCCTATAATACATACCTATAGAAACCGAGAGGTTCCTCCTCGGCTCATACGAGAGGGGTCCCAAATTTTTGCCTCTCAATGTGAGAGGTGTGGCGAGACGGAAGTTTTTTAATAAAAAAGGAGGTGCGCGGTGAAAAGAGTCCTTGTAATGATGATTGCGCTCGCGTTTATATGCGGGTGTTCATCCGCCGGATCTCATTTGAAGTCATCCCATCCGGGCGCGGGAGATAAAGTTACAGCGAGTAAAACCCATGGGAAGATCTATATCGGCATGACATCGGCACAGGTAGAACAGGCACTGGGCTCGCCGGTTGTAAAGACTACCGATAAGAAAGGTTTGGAAGTATGGGTTTATGATAAAATCTCCGATATTTCATATTCAAGGAATGCCGGCTGTTTTTGTTTGCTTAGAACAAATGCTCCCGAAGCGGTGGAAGCAAAAACCGATTCTCATCGGATGCTTACTGTCGTCGTTAAATTCGATGAGGACAGGCGGATACGTGACATATGCACCCATTCGCATCGGGTCAAGGAACAAGAGGATGAAGATCGTTAGCGGCTGACGAATCCTGTAAGAAATATTGGAAAAGAGGCGCATTGCTCGCGGATATGTTTGAAGTAGGAGCGTTTATGCCCATATTTTTAAAATGTTCCTAAAAAAATTTGCAGAAAAAGGATTCAGGAAAAAGCGCAAAGGCGTTTATGGCAAGATCATAGCAGGAAAGAATGCGCAGCTGGTGTGGTGCATGCTCGATCCCGGTTATGACAATAGCCATATCCATAATCACGAACAAATCGGCTATATCCTGAAAGGCAGGATAAAAGTTACCATTGCGGGCCGGTCGAAGATACTCGAGCCCGGAGACGCATATTATATCCCGGCAGGCGTAAGACACGGGTTTAAAGTGATCGGAAATAAGAAAGCCGGGTATTTCGAAGTATTCAGCCCGCCCAAAAAGGAGAATATGGTTTTATTGAGATAGATCGGGGATGATCCCGATTTTATTTATAATAAAGGAGGCGATTATGCCGGAATTCGGAACGCCGTTTTCGGGATTAGCGAAAGACAAAAAAGTGACGAAGGAAGAGTTGGTCCGCGCAATACGTTTTATGATCGCGGCGGAATATGAGGCAATCCAGCTTTATATGCAGCTTGCAGAATCGACCGATAATAAGCTTGCGCAGGAAGTCCTCAAGGATATCGCTGACGAAGAGAGGGTGCACGCGGGAGAGTTCATGAGATTATTGAAAGAGCTCGCCCCCGACGAAGAGAAGTTTTATAAAAAAGGCGCCGAAGAGGTAGAAGAAGAGATCAGGAAGAAATAACGAAAAAGAGGGCGTTAAGTGTCTTGACTAGTTTATGTGTCTCAAGCCGCTTAAGTTAAAATAACTTGAATAGAGAATAATCTGTTATGGACCAGAATCTACAGACGTCCTATTTCGGGACACCTTGCAAGTAGGCTGTACCAAAATAGGGTGTCTGCAGATCTAAAAAGTGACATTCATCTTTGTGGAGTGCCCCCAAGTGACGCGTCCCCGAGACCGCCACAAAAGTATTCTGCTTTTTCAAGCGAATTCGCTTATAATATGTTTTTCAGGCCTCCCGTATTGAGATAACGGGATGTTTGTAAGAGCGTTTAATTTGAAGAATATTCGATTGAGTATGAAAAATTTTCCGGATCCCGGGCACATGAGATTGGCCATTAAAGAGGCCGTAAAGAGCCTTAAGACTTTAGGCGGCGGGCCCTTCGGCTCGTGTATAGTCAAGTCCGGCAAGGTGATCGCCGTCGCCGGAAATACGGTATTTAAGAAAGACGCGACCTGCCATGCCGAGATTAACGCGATAAGGATCGCCTCAAAAAAGTTAGGCACATACGATCTTTCCGGATGCTTTATATATACCACCACCGAACCCTGCCCGATGTGTTTCAGCGCCATACACTGGTCCGGGATAAGCTGTATTATTTTCGGCACGCGCATAGCCGATGCGGCAAGGGCCGGATTTAACGAGCTTCCGATATCGGCCAGGAGCCTGAAGCGGCAGGGCCGCGCCAGCGTGAAAATAATCTCAGGTTTTCTCGCACGGGATTGCGGAAAACTTTTTAAAGACTGGAAAAATCTGGAAGGTAAAAAAGAGGGCCTTATAAATCACGCCTCGCCGTATTTTGCGAAAGGAATAAAATGTCGGAATTAAGATATAGCATCGCCACCGGGGACTGGGTCATATTTTCCAAAGCAAGGGCCAGGCGCCCGCACGACTTTGTGCAGAGTAAAAAGGACGCGGCGGCCCTGCCGGAACATAGCGCAAGCTGTCCCTTCTGCCCCGGCAATGAAGCGAAGTCGGGAGCCTCGTTGTTCCAGCTCACGGATAAAGGCGCATGGAAGGTGCGCAGTGTGCCGAATACTTTTCCCGCGCTATCACCTGACGAGAGGATCGACAGGAAGACCGACGGATTCTATACATCGATGGGGGGTTTCGGACACCACGAGGTCATCGTTGAGAGCCCGCGGCATAATACATCCATAGCGCTTATGAGTGACGGGGAAGTTGAAGATATTATTCGTGTATACCTCAGCCGCTATATTACCCTCCAGGCTGTTCCCGGAATAGAAGCCGTAACCATATTTAAAAATCATGGACCTATGGCCGGATGTTCCATGGCGCACCCGCATTCACAGATCGTAGCCACGCCGGTCGTCCCGCCGCACCTGCGGGGCCGTATCGCCCTGGCGGTAAATTATTACGAGATAAACGGCTCCTGCGTTTATTGCAGGATGATCGAAGGAGAGCTTAAAGCCGGCACCAGGATCCTGGCCGAGACAGAGAAGTTTATCGCGTTCCTGCCGTTCGCCAGCCCGTTCCCGTTCATAGTCTGGATATTACCTCGAAGGCATATGTCGAATTTTTCCGATATGGATGAGGCTGAGATCCGCGATCTGGCGCGCACATTGAAGCATATTCTCGGGAAACTTTATCGCGGGCTTGGCGACCCCGATTTTAACCTCACCATACGCTCATGCCCGGCAAAGGCCAAAGAGAACAGTTTTTTTCACTGGTACTTAATCGTGATCCCGCGCCTGAGCCAGCCGGGCGGTTTTGAGATGGGCACGATGATGCCCATAAATACGTCGATGCCCGAAGAGGGCGCCGAATTTTTGCGTCAGGTAAAGTGATGGATTTCGATAAAATATCAAAAAAGGAAACGGGTTAGAATGAGAAAAATATTCGCGTTGTTAATGGCCTTATTGATTATATTTTGTGTTTTACCCTCCGGGTCGCGGGCTGGTGAAAATATCGCCGGCTCGGAGAAGACGACGTGGAGAAATATTGTCTCGGATATAGTGGGGCATTATCCTCTTTCGACCGATCAAGCCAATACTAACCCGGGCCAAAAGGGGAAACTCGGCGAGACCAAGAACTGGCTGTTTGATTTTGGCCTGCAAAGATACATTGTCAGCCATACATCATATGAGATTGGCTCTACCGCTCCGCCATACCAGGAGCCAATAAGCCGCCTCGAGTTTCCGTTGGATACATGGTGGCTCCAGTTTGAGCTTCGGCGCACTTGTCCCAGGTGGTCCGTAGGGGGTAAGTCCGGATTAAGCGTTGCGCGTAACATAGACGGCCGGATGAAGGATACCGACTGGTTGCGCATTGAAAGCCCGGAAACGGTAACCACATATTCAGAAGGCGCCCTCCGCGCGGAACAGAACTATCTCTTCCGCGGTGATGTTGATGTCAATATCGCCGACTGGCTGGGCCTGCCGCCGTCCTTCGAGATACGGCCGCTCTTCGCGTTCGAATTCCAGAGGTTCAGCATGATGGACCATGACGGGATACAGTGGGAGAGTGGCAATTATTCGATGGATCTTGACGGGGACGGTGATGACGACGACGGACATATGAAGCCGATAGCGGATTCGGACGTCCTGGATATACAGCAGCTTCCGGGCGATACCATACACTTCAGGCAGGACTATTATATGTATCTGGTAGGGTTAAGAGGTTCCTGCGATTTGATGAAACCATGCAAGTACATAACTGTCAGGCTCCGCGGCGAAGCTGACTGGGGACCGGCTCTTACATATTATGAGGACCACCATCTCCTCCGGGAAGGGGATCTGTTCGCCTATGGTAAAGGACAGGGCAATACTTTATACTTCCTGGCAGGGCTCGAGATGGTGCTAGCGAAAACGGTCACGATAGGCATAGATATGGATTATCTGTCATTCAGGACCACGAGGGCCACGACATGGCAGATAAATGTCCCCCTGCACGAGGACCAGTCGTGGAGAAATGGCGTCAAGATGTGGTCCGACCAGACGAGCCTGATAGCGCATGTATCCTGCGCTTTTTAGAATTACAGTATTTAAAATAGGAGGGGTGATATGGCGGAATTGAAAGATCTGCTGCAGAGCGCTGATTGGAAGACGGAGAAGCACGTTCCTGTGATAGACGCGCCGGATTCCGTGAAGAAGACAGACCAGGCGGCCGTTACAATTACTGTCGGCAAAGAAGTAGCCCATCCGAACAAGACCGAACATCATATCCGCTGGATAGCGGCCTATTTCCAGCCGGAAGGGGATAAATTCCCCTGTGAGATAGGCAGGGCGGAGTTCACCGCCCATGGAGAATCCGCGAAGGGCCCGGACACAGGCGCTTTATATACACATCCCAAGGTTACCCTGAATTTTAAAACGGACAGGCCCGGCACTATTTATGCCGCCAGCTACTGCAATATACACGGCCTGTGGCAGAACTCAAAGAAGTTAGCCGTAACATAGCTTTACGGAGATTCCGCGGATTCCGGGGGCAGCGATGTTCAGAGACAGGAAAGATGCGGGCATTAAGCTTGCCGCGCGCCTTAAAAAGTATAAGAATAAAGGTGTTGTGGTGCTTGCCGTCCCGAGAGGCGGCATTGAGGTCGGCTGTGAGGTGGCAAAGGCGCTTAAGGCGCCTTTTTCGGCGGTGGTTGTAAGAAAGTTGCCTTTCCCTAACGATCCCGAAGCCGGATTCGGCGCGATAGCCGAAAATGGAAGCGTCGTTATACTCGAAGGACCTTCGTCATGGCTTCCGAAAGAGGTTATCGAAACGGTTAAGAGGCAGCAGGCCGAAGAAGTAAAAAGGAGAATAAAAGTTTTAAGAGGCGGCCTTCCGCTCCCCGAAATAAAAGGAAAGACGGTGATACTTGTCGATGACGGGCTTGCCATGGGCTCCACTATGCTGGCGGCCGTCAAATATTGCAGGGCTAAGAAAGCAGGCAGGATAATCGCGGCCGTCCCCATCTCAGGCGGGGAAGCCGCCCGGCTGGTAGGCGACGCGGCGGATGAGCTGGTGGTGCTGGAAAAACCATCTTATTTTTATGCGGTAGCGCAGGGTTATGAAAAATGGTATGATTTACCGGATGCGGAAGCGGCGGATATTCTGAAAGGTTGCTATAATTTACCATGAACGCGCTTGGAATCCTGGCAGGGCTATTTAGAGCGTTTATTGCGGGTGTTCTACTGGCGGCTCTTTGCGCCACGCCGGCGGCGGCCATATCTGATGGACAGAATGCGCCGCGTTTCAGCGTATCGTCGGGCGACGATAAGACTCTCACATCCGAAATGCTTAAGGGAAAAATTGTGGTGATGTTCTACGAAGCGCGAAGCGCCATAGAGGTGAACAGGCCGCTCAAGAACGCGCTGAACGCTTTCTTTGCGGCACAGTCTCCGGCAGTTCAGAAAGATGTGGCGAGGGTAGCGATCGTGCGCTGTTCAAATTTCTTCCCGACCACATGGCGCAGGAGCCTGCGCGAACATTCGAAGCAGGAGGGCATCACCATATACGGCGACTGGGACGGTTCCATGGAGAAGGATTATGGCATGGCATCCGATAGCAGCAATTTTCTTATTATTGATAGGGCCGGGGTCGTTAAATATGCGGAAAACGGAGCCGTTCCGAAGGAAGAGTTCCCGGCCATCGAGAAGCTGCTTGACGGGCTGAGCCGATGATATATGCAGAATAAAAAAATTGATTTCAGCGGTATCTTATTTATCTTCACGGCAGCTCTCGTAATCCGCCTCGTCCCGCTCTTCAATGCTGCGGCATGGACCGACCTGTACGAACAACAGGCCATCCCGATACTGAACCACCTTAATATCTACAGCTCGACGCATATGGTATTTCCGTATTCTCCCGTTTCGATGTTCCTGCCGGCACTATGCGCCAAAATTACAATTTTTACAAAGATACCGTTTCATATCATTATGAGGTTTCCCGCCATTCTTGCAGACGCATTCATCGCGCTGGCGCTTTATGCGGTACTTTCGGGAACGGGCAGAAGGGGCGCTTACCTCATAGGGCTCCTGTATGCCCTTAATCCGGTTTCGATTTTAATATCATCTTTTCATGGCAACATAATAACTATCCCCACGCTCTTTTCATTTCTCGCTTACACAGTGTTGCTCTTCGGGGTTGAGAAGAACTACAGGTTGTCCGCGCTTCTATTGGGTCTGGCGATAGGTTTCCGCGGCTATCCCGTGCTTCTTCTGCCGCTCTTCCTTATAAAATTGAAGCTTCCGCCGGCCGAAAAGATAAAATACGCCGCTTACGCGATCATCCCGACGGCGCTCTCTTTTATTCCGTTCCTATTGCTGGACTGGCGGAGCGTCATGCGCGAAGTATTCGCGTACAGCGGTTTTCCCGATTACGGCATCGCCGCGATATTGAGGGCGGCCTATTCATTGAAAAATCATATCCTGGCATATGGCCTGCCGGGCAATATGCTGGCGGCCCTCTCAGGATATACCAAGATTCTATTTTTGGCCGTATATGCGGCGATACTGGCCGCTTCTCCGAAAAGGAAGCTTGCTTCGTCCATACTGGCAGTCTTCGTCGCGTTCTACTTCATATATTCCGGGATCTCATCACAGTATCTCATCTGGGTATTGCCGTTCGCTTTTTTAACAAGGGACAGGATGCTGAAATACTACATGATCTTTGCCACATGGGCGCTGGTTAACTTCTACTGGCTGTACCATCCGCATATAATATTCGGGAAGACGGCGCCTATCGCTCTGTCGCCGGCCGGATTATTGGCCGGTGAGGTAATTTCGCTTACAGCGTTATGGGGCACATGCCTGATATGGCTGGCCATGCTTTTATTGGGAAAGGGCGGTCCGGATGAAACCGTTATTTAGCTCCTTAAGATTATCCGAAAAGATCATCATGGCGTTCTTTCTTTGCCTGTATGCTATAGAGATCGTGTACGTATTGACGATCCGGAAATAACTGGAGGCCTGACATGATGGAAGAGAAGATCAGGGCCGCTGTATTGAAGGCCCAGAAGAACGAGATAACGGAGCATATTATTTACAGCAGGTTATCGGCCATGCTGAAGAATAAAACCCATGCCGGCATACTGCGCAAGATCGCCGCCGATGAGCTCAGGCATTATGAGTTCTGGAAAGGCTTGACCGGCGCCGATGTCGGGCCCGACAGGATGAAGGTTTTTTTCTTTATACTTATCGCGCGCGTATTGGGTCTCACATTTTCTTTTAAGCTGATGGAAAGCGGCGAGGACCTTGCGCAGGACGTATACGAAAACATTAAGGCTCTCTCTCCGCGGGTGGAAGCCATAATATCGGAAGAGAACGGCCATGAGAATGAGCTGGTTAATATGATCGACGAAGAGCGCCTGAAGTATGTAAGCTCGATCGTCCTCGGCCTGAACGACGCTATGGTGGAGCTCACCGGCGCGCTCGTAGGTTTTACTCTGGCGCTGTCCAATGCCAGGCTCGTAGGGATAGTGGGGCTCATAACAGGGATCGCCGCGTCGCTATCTATGGCCGCTTCCGAATATCTCTCGACCAGGCACGAAGATACGAAAAAGGATCCTTTGAAAGCGAGCTTTACAACCGGCATGGCATACGTGCTTACAGTTGCTGTCCTGGTTACGCCATTCCTGGTCTTTAATAATGCTTATGTATGCCTGGGGATAGCTCTCCTGTCCGGAATATGCATAATCCTTTTCTTCACGTTCTATGTTTCAGTCGCGATGGGGCTCGATTTCAGGAAGAGGTTCGTCGAAATGCTCACCATAAGCCTCAGTGTGGCGGCTGTTAACTTCGTGATAGGGTTAGCCATAAGGAAGATATTCAGGATAGATATTTAATGCGCCGTAATTCCGGATTTATTAAAATAGCGATCGTTGGCAGGCCCAATGTAGGGAAGTCGTCCCTCTTTAACAGGATAACCGGCTCCAGAAGGGCCATCGTCGAACCCTCCAGCGGCACCACCCGCGACAGGCTCCACGTGATTATTTCATGGAAGGGAAAGAAGTTCACGCTCATAGATACCGGCGGCTACGAAGAGACAGGACCCGGCGGCATGGCAGAGCTCGTCCTGAAACAGCTCAGGAGGGGCCTCGAGGAGGCGGATATCATCGTCTTCATGGTCGATGGCATATCGGGCATAACTCATCAGGACATAGAGCTCGCTTCGATTCTCAGGAAGACATCAAAGAAGATATATCTCGTCGTGAATAAGGTGGACAGTGACAACGACGCCGACAGGGTGATAGATTTTTATGAACTGGGTTTTAATGACCCTTATGCCATTTCGGCGATGCATGGCAGGGGCATAGATCGGCTCTGCAACGACCTGGCAAAGAGCATAGGCAAGCCGTCCGAAACGGCCGCTTCCGGCATTGCCGCGCATGTCGCTATCGTCGGCAAGCCTAATGTAGGGAAATCATCGTACCTGAATGCCATATTGAGCGAGGAGAGGGTCATAGTGCATCACACCGCGGGAACCACGCGGGATGCTATAGATACGGATTTCAAATATAAGGACAGGGAATATGTTCTCATCGATACCGCGGGGATACGGCATAACGCCAAGATAAGCCGGGCGGCCGATTTCTACGGAAGCGTCCGGTCGCAGGAAGCGATAAAGCGCGCCGATGTCGCGGTAGTGCTTATCGACGGGTATGAGGGGATGACGAAGGATGACACCCGGATAATAGACTTCGTCCTGGATGAGGGCAAGGGGCTCGTGATAGGAGTTAGCAAGTGGGACCTGGTAAAGGGCATAGAGATGTCGGAATACGCCGAGAGGCTAATGAAGGAGATGATCGTTGTCAGGAACTTCCCCATAGTGTTCATATCGAGCAGGACGAGGAGAAATATCGATCCGAGCCTTGATGTGATATGGTCGGTTTATGATAGATCCAAAACCATTATCCCGCACGCGAAACTTTCCGAAACCCTTAAATTATTGAACGGATCGGCTGAAATATCAGGCAAGAGGATAAAATTCAAATTCCTCGTACAGGAAGGTGCCTCTCCGGTCAGGTTTGTCCTGGGTGTTAAAGGTTCCAGGCCGGTAGCGGATAATATAAAACGATATGTGGAGAATTTTTTCAGAACGGAGTATAATTTTGAGGGAGTACCTCTCAGGATACGTTTCGAGAAGATGTCAAAATACGATAGGAAGAAACGGTAAGTTATTTCACGGCGTGCTTCAGCAGTATAAACCCGCCGACAAGCAATAATATGAAGATTATGGAGAGGATGTCGAAGTACTTCTCTATGACATTTTCGATCTTCTTCCCGAAAAGGCGCAGTGCCCCCGCCACTATAAAGAACCTTCCGGCCCTTCCTATGATCGATGCGGCAACAAGTACGGGAAGGGCTATCCTGAAGAGTCCCGCGGTTATGGTTATGGCCTTATAAGGTATGGGCGTGAAAGCCGCGGTGAATATTACCAGGAATGCGTTATCCGAATATCTGCGCCCCAGAAGCTCCACGGTCGCCTGCAGGTTATAGGCGTTGACGATTGGCCTGCCGATGACCTCATAAAAACTCCATCCTATGAGGTATCCCAGAAATGCCCCGCAGACCGATCCGAGCGTGGTTATGGCGGCGTACCGCAGCCACCTGTCCCTGTGAGCTATCGTCATGGGTATGAGGAGCACATCCGGAGGTATCGGGAAGAAGGAGCTTTCCGCGAACGCGATCCAGAAGAGGGCGTAGGGGGCGCGCTTCGACTTTGCCCAGCGTATCGTCCAGTCGTAGAGCTTCCTTAAACCGCGGATCGGCGCCATTAATAAGTTCGACAACCTGTTCATGCGACGATTATATAGTGCCGCCGGGATAAAGTAAAGAGTGAAAATGCTTGATAAGGCGCGATGATGCGCTTATAATAATAAACAGAAAGGAGCATAATGCCATGAGATATATATTAGCAGCAGTTTTAATGGTATTGTCCCTGGCGGCCGTTTTGCATGCTGAGGATAAGAATTTCGAGCCGAAAGATAAATTTTGCGTGATAGAAAAGACGCCGTCTGCCACAAGCCCTATAGGGGCCGTGATTGAGACTGCCGGAGTATTTGCAGGAAAGATCGCGTCGGCTACTGAGGTAGCATTTACCGGCGAAAGAAAGATCACGGTTGAGAATGAGACAGGCGAGTGCAGGATATTCCCGTTCGGCGCAACCACCAAAGTTGTCGATAAGACATTCAGAGCCATTACATTTAATAAACTTAAAGAGGGGCAGGCCGTAAAGGTAAAATATACCGGGGAATCGGACGGCATGGTTGCCGAAGAAGTTATAGTCGAAAAATAAGCCGGCTTGCTTGCGAGCCGGAATAAAAAAACAGGGCAGAATTTAATCTGCCCTGTTTTTCTGTTTTACCGGCTATATACCAGCAATTACAGCTTTGTTACGTTCGTGGCCTGTTCGCCTTTGGGGCCCTGGGTTATCTCGAACTCGACATCCTGGCCTTCCCTTAAGGTTTTGAAGCCTTCACCCTGTATGGCGCTGTGATGTACGAATACATCCTTGCCATTCTCGGGAGTGATAAAGCCGTAACCTTTTGCGTCATTAAACCACTTCACTTTCCCTTTAACCATTACTAACTCCTCCTTCTGTTACTATTTCGGGCCCTTTGCAAAAAAAGCCGCAAGGTAGTAATCACAACCCTGCGGCGCGAAGGACCCATGACGTTTTTACTACGGGAAGTATATTATCAATATTATATGGAATTGTCAAGATATTTTTTGTATAATTATTCAATCAATGATTTTAGGGGTGTGGCGGGACGCCAGACTTATCTGGCTAAGATTACGCGTGCCTGTAGCTCAACTGGATAGAGTAGCGGGCTTCGAACCCGTTGGTTGCAGGTTCAAGTCCTGCCAGGCACGCCAGTATCGATGATCTTTTTTATGCGGGCGTGGCGGAACTGGCAGACGCGTACGGCTTAGGACCGTATGGGCAACCGTGGGGGTTCAACTCCCTCCGCCCGCACCATTCTGCTTCGTGGAGGACATTTTCTTGCATTAACAGAGATGCTTTGATATAATTAAGCACTTAAACAGCGCCCGCATAGCTTCCCGCCTCACTTTGTTCGGCGGGATTTCGGGGCAAGATTAGTATAGGGTCGGGTTTAGCCCTCAACAATATTTGTGCTAAATATGAGTTTCAACAGATTAAAATAAGAGTTTCAGCCCGCATAGCTCAATTGGCAGAGCAGGACACTCTTAATGTCAAGGTTCCAAGTTCGATTCTTGGTGCGGGCACCATGAACCATTCGTGTTTGCCTGTGTGTAGTTCATGCCCTGTATCGGAGGAGCGAAGCGACGACTGGTACAGGGCAAACGCTCGGGCTCATGGCATAGCCATTGCCCGGGATGTTATAAACAGGTAACGTTTTACAATATTTATCGCGGCGGTAATTCAGTGGTAGAATGCGACCTTGCCAAGGTCGATGTCGTGGGTTCGAACCCCATCCGCCGCTCCATTTTTTAGTATTGCTTGGCAAAACCTAAAGGAGGAACCGCATCGATGAAGATCATGGATTTCCTGAACAGGAAGGCTGTCATCGCCAATATTAAGGCGACGGATAAGGAAGGAGTTATCCGCGAGCTGGTTGACACCCTTGCCAAGGCGGAAGACATCAAGAACAAAGAAGAGCTTATCAAGGCGCTTCTCACCAGAGAGTCCCTCGGCTCTACCGGTATCGGCCAGGGGATAGGAATACCCCACGCAAAGACACAGAGCGTAAAAAGCCTCGTAGCCGCGTTCGGACTTTCACAAAAGGGGGTCAATTTCGATTCCCTCGACGGAGAGCCGGTATTTATATTCTTTCTTCTCATAGCTCCGGAGGAGTCGGCCGGACCTCACCTCAAGGCGCTTGCCAGGATCTCCAGAATG
This sequence comes from Candidatus Omnitrophota bacterium, assembly GCA_016935115.1. GTDB lineage: Bacteria > Omnitrophota > Gorgyraeia > 2-01-FULL-45-10 > 2-01-FULL-45-10 > CAIMPC01. The sequence continues at coordinate 12,379 of JAFGRN010000037.1, forward strand.
CTTAAGGACAAATATTTCCGGGAGCTCCTTAAAAAATCGAAGGATGAGAAAGAGATACTACGCATAATCCAGGAAGAAGATTCCAAGAAGTATTGACCCGTACCTTCCGCAAGGTCGGGACTTGAGATAGATACGCTGCCAGACTGACAACCTATTTATGGAAGAAGGTGGGGCTTGAAGATCCTGAGAGCCTTTAAGTGGTTACATCCCGGTATGTGGGTCAAGCGATGGATACTTCTCACCGTTTTTGGCATCATCATGATATCGATGGGTTTCGTCGTGATGCTGCTCGAGCAGAACCCCAAGAGCAAGCTTTACGCCACGATCATAATAATGATCGGTATTGTTTCGGTAGTGACCGGCATAAAGAGGATAATCAAGTCCTTTGTGGCGGTTTTCCTGCCCGAGCACGAAGACCAGCTTGTAGATAAACTTTATCAGAAAAGGGTCCTCGAGAAGGGTCCGCGCATCGTGGTGATCGGCGGCGGCACCGGCCTATCTACCATGCTTCACGGCCTTAAGGAATATACATCGAACATTACCGCGATAGTCACCGTAGCCGATGACGGCGGGTCGTCGGGACGCCTCAGGAAAGATTTCGATATGCTGCCGCCCGGCGATATACGCAACTGCCTGGTCGCGCTTGCGGATGCCGAGCCGCTTATGGGAAAACTCTTCCAGTTCAGGTTTGAGGAGGGCGGTGATCTTAAGGGGCACAGTTTCGGGAACCTTTTTATAGCGGCAATGACCAGGGTAGCCGGTAATTTTGATACGGCTATCAAGGAGTCGAGCAAGGTACTGGCGATACGCGGGCGCGTGGTTCCGGCTACGCTGGACAAGGCTGCCCTTGTTGCCGAGCATATCGATGGCACAGAGACTGTGGGAGAGAGTAATATACCTAATGCCGCCAGCCCGATAAGGCGGATTACCCTGCGTCCGGCCGAATGCACCGCGACTAACGAAGCCATAGATGCCATACGCAAGGCTGATGCGGTAGTGCTGGGGCCGGGCAGTCTTTATACAAGTATAATGCCTAATCTGCTGGTCGGCACTATGGCCAAAGAGCTTCTTGCCTCGAAAGCTGTAAAAGTATATGTCTGTAATGTGATGACGCAGAAAGGTGAGACCGGCGGTTATAAGGCGAGCGATCATGTCCGGGCAATAATAAACCATACTGCGTCGGGGATCATCAACTATTGCATAGTGAATACCGCGCGCATACATAAGGACATGCTGAAGAAATACGAGGGTGAAGATTCATATCCGGTAGCCGCGGATATTGAAAATCTGAAAAAATTGAAGATCAAGGTAATAGAAGCGCATATTGTAAGCACGAAAGACTATGTGAGGCATGATTCCGTAACGCTGGCTAAAATAATAGTTGATCTGGTATTGAGTCTTAAGAAAGTAAAAAATTAGAAATAGGATTTTCCGGAAATGACGATAGAGAAGACTGTAGTAATCAAGAATAAACAGGGCCTTCATGCGCGTCCTGCCGCTTTATTCGTGCAGATCGCGAATAAGTTTAACAGCGATATCACCATATCCAAGGGCAGGAATAAAGTGAATGGCAAGTCTATAATGGGGATCATGATGCTAGAGGCAGGATCCGGCGCCAAGGTTACTTTAGTGGTGAACGGTGACGATGCGGAAGCGGCGATGAAAGAACTCGAGGCGCTTTTGGTCTGTGAAAACATAGATGAAGTGGTGATATAGAGATATGAAAAAGAAAGAAATAGTTCTTAAGGGTATCCCGGCATCTCCCGGAATAGTGACAGGCAAGGCCTTTCTGTACGGCCGGGAACAGTATACAATCACCAAGCGCCTCATAAGGGAAGACCATGTGGCCGGCGAGATCAAGCGTTTCAAGGAAGCTCTGATACAGACGAAGAACGAGATCCTAGAAATAAAAAAGCGTATTTCCGATGAGATGGGGGCTGAACACGGACAGATATTCAGCGCGCACCTTCTCGTTATCGATGACAGCATGCTAATAGAGGAAGTAATCTCCAGGATGAAGAAGGAGAAGATGTCGATAGAGTATGTCTTCCAGGACGTGCTCCGGCGGTATATAAAGGTGTTCTCTGAGATGGATGACGAGTACCTGAAAGAGCGTATAAGCGATATCAATGATGTGGGCAGGAGGATCCTGCGCAACCTCATCGGCGCCAAAGAAGACGTTCTCGCCAACCTGAAAGAGAAAGTTATAGTAGTAGCTTACGATCTCTCGCCCTCCGATACGGCCACCATGCATAAGAGGAATGTGAGCGGTTTCGCTACGGACATCGGCGGAAGGACATCCCATACCGCAATCATGGCAAAGTCGCTGGAGATACCGGCTGTCGTCGGCCTTGAAGTGCTGACCAAAAAGGTCACCAGCGGTGATACCGTGATCATTGACGGCACGCATGGCATCGTGGTGGTGAACCCTTCGGCCAGGACAATGAAGAAGTACGATGTCGACAGGGAGAAGCTGATAGAATTTGAAAAACACCTGCTGGAACTGAAGAACCTGCCGTGTGTAACTCTCGACGGAAGGAAGATAGAATTGTCCGCGAATATCGAAGTTCCGGAGGACGTTCCTTCGGTAATGGCCCACGGGGCGGAGGGTATAGGGTTATACAGGACGGAATTTTTCTACATGAACCGCAAAGACCTGCCAAGTGAAGAGGAGCAGTTCAGGGCATACTCGGCGGTTGCGAAGAAGATGAAACCCTCGCCCGTAGTAATTCGTACGATGGATCTTGGCGGTGACAAATTTCTGTCCCAGCTAGATGTACCCCAGCAGATGAACCCTTTCCTGGGCTGGCGCGCCATACGCTTTTGTCTGGCCCGCCCAGATGTATTTAAGGCGCAGTTACGGGCGATCCTGAGGGCATCCGCACATGGCAAACTGCGTATTATGTATCCTATGATATCCGGTCTCGGAGAGCTGCGGCAGGCGAACATCCTACTGGAGGAATCAAAGAAAGAGCTGAAGAAGGAAGGCTTGCCGTTCGACGATGATATAGAAGTCGGCGCCATGATAGAGGTCCCGTCCGCCGCTCTTACAAGCGATATACTGGCCAAAGAGGCGGATTTCTTCTCTATAGGTACCAACGATCTTATACAGTATTCTCTTGCGGTAGACCGAGTAAACGAAAAGATAGCGTATCTATATGAGCCCACCCATCCGGCAATATTACGCCTCATCAAGAATGTCGTGGATAATGGCCACCGGGCTGGTATATGGGTAGGAATGTGCGGAGAGATGGCGGGCGATATTATTATGACCATAATACTTCTCGGCTTGGGCCTCGATGAATTCAGTACTTCGCCGATAGCTACCCCCGAGATAAAACGCGTGATAAGGGCTGTTACTATGAGCCAGGCCAGGGAGATAGCCGACGAAGCATTGACTTTGCTTACCGGTAAAGATGTCGAGATCTTTGCTAAGAAGAAGATTAAAGAGCTTGTGCCCGAAATGGCCGCGGAAATAGATTAAATATAATGACGAGTCTTGATAATACAGATGCCATCAGGAGATGCGACCCTTCCGGCATGGCCCGCGTAATAGCGTCCTTTCCCCGGCAGTGCCGCGATGCTTGCTGTATAGTTAACGGATCCGATATTCCGGCTTCCTACAGGAGAAGATATCATAATATAGTCTGCGCCGGTCTTGGCGGTTCCGCCATAGGGGCGGATATTGCCAGATCCTACCTTGCCGATGAGGTTAAAATCCCGATATTTGTAAATAGGAATTATACCCTGCCGGCATTCGTCGGCAGAAATACGCTTGTCATTGTTTCAAGCTACTCCGGAAATACCGAGGAGACATTGAGCGCCTTAAGGGATGCCAGGTCCAGGCATGCCCGTATTATAGCAATTACCTCCGGAGGGAAGCTTAAAGAGATCGCCATGTCTAATTCGATACCGGTCGTCACTATTCCTCCAGGCCTGCAGCCAAGAGCCGCTATAGGCTACTCCTTGTTCACGCTGCTTGACGTATTATCCACGACGGGCGTTATTGGCGATAGGACGAAAGAGGCACATGAGGCGATAGGCTTACTGGAGAAGATGAAAGATACGATGATCGGGATCAGCGTATGTAGCCGAAAAAATATAGCCAAGAAGCTAGCCAGGCATATGTACAGGAAGATACCCGTAATATACGCGTCACAGGAGCATATGGACGCCGTTTGCACCAGATGGAGGGGCCAGCTCGCGGAGAATGCCAAGACGATCTCTTCCACGCATCTCTTCCCCGAGATGACGCATAATGAGATAGTCGGCTGGGAAGAGCCCGAAAAAGCGCTGAAGAACCTGATAGCCATAATACTCAGGGACTGCGGTGACCATCCCAGGGTTTCCAGGAGAATGGATATCGTCAGGAAGATAATAAAAAGCCGGGGCGTGGAAGTCATAGAGGTTAATTCTCGCGGCAGGGGCCTTCTTGCCAGGATCTTATCCCTCGTATATATAGGGGATTACGTGAGCTTATATCTGGCTGTACTTAACGGATGCGACCCCACTCCGGTGGAGAGCATAGCATACCTTAAAAGGGAGGTCTCTCGCAGGTGAAGATAATAATATTAGCCGCGGGTTATGCCGTAAGATTGCGTCCCTTGACATTAAATATGCCAAAGTCTTTGCTTAAGATCGGCGGCAAGACGATCATGGACCGAATTATTGATAAATTAAGCGCGATAAAAGGCTGGGATGAGATATTTGTGGTCTCCAATTCGAAATTTTACGGGAAGTTTACGGAATGGGCCGGGCAGTCCAGATTTAAGGACAGAATATCGGTCATAGATGACGGTACGACCTCGAATGAAAACAGGCTCGGCGCCATAAGGGACCTGTATTTAGTGATCGAGAGCAAGAGGCTGGATGACGATATTCTCGTAGTCGCGGGTGACAACCTTTTCGAGTTTGATATGAGGGATTTTATGAAATTTGCCGCGGCAAATGACGGGGTTTCGCTGGCGCTTTACGACGTAGGCAGCATGGATCTCGCCAGGAATTTCGGCGTATTGAAGCTTAGCGGGCATAATAAGGTGGTGGAATTCGAGGAGAAACCCCAAAATCCGAAATCGACCCTGGTCTCTACGGGCATATATTATTTTCCTAAAAATAAGCTTCCATTTATTTCCGAATATGTTAAAATGCAGTCTAAATTGGACGCCCCGGGCTACTATATAAGCTGGTTGAGCGGCAGGGATAAGGTTTACGGGTTCAGGTTCTCTGAAGATTGGTTTGATATAGGGAATATCGAATCATATAATAAGGCGGACCAGAAATATAAACAAAAGGAGATATAGGAGATGTCGAAGAAAAAATTTCTTTTTACATCCGAAAGCGTGACCGAAGGCCACCCGGATAAAGTTTGCGATCAGGTTTCGGATGCGGTTCTTGATAAGGTCCTTTCCCAGGATGAGAGGGGCAGGGTTGCCTGCGAAACCTATGTGACAATGGGCCTCCTTATTATAGGAGGAGAGATAACAACGACAGCATATGTCGATATACATAAACTTTGCCGCGACCTTCTTAAGGATATAGGCTACAACCACCCTAAGTACGGTTTCGATTATCATACCTGCGCCATACTCAATGCCATCCATACCCAGTCTCCCGACATAGCGATGGGAGTGGATGCCGGAGGCGCAGGGGACCAGGGCATGATGATGGGTTATGCATGCAGGGAGACTCCCGAGCTTATGCCGCTTCCGATAATGCTTGCTCAGAAACTCTGCAGAAAACTTGCCGATGTGCGCAAGAAAAATATTCTGAGGTACCTCGGGCCCGATGGCAAGGCGCAGGTTACCGTGGAGTATACCGACGGCAAGCCCGGCCGCGTGACATCAGTGGTATTGGCTAGCCAGCATACGGAGGAAGTGGTCGACAAGAAGACGGATCTTATGTCTGAAGAGGCCAGGCGCGAGATAATAGAGAAAGTTGCCAGGCCTATATTAAAAGGACATATGGATAAAGATACGAAGTTCTATGTGAACCAGACCGGCAAGTTCCTTATCGGCGGCCCTCAGTCGGATACCGGAATGACCGGCCGTAAAATAGTCGTCGATACCTACGGCGGTTCGATTGCCCATGGCGGCGGCGCTTTCTCCGGGAAAGATCCCACAAAGGTCGACCGTTCCGCGGCTTACATGTGCAGGTATATAGCTAAGAACCTGGTCGGCGCGCATATAGCGGACAGGCTGATGGTACAGCTCGCCTATGTTATAGGTAAAGCAGAGCCGTTGTCGATAATGGTCGATACTTATGGCACGGGCCGTATCAGCGACGACAAGATAGTGAGTATCATAAACGACCATTTCGAGCTTACGCCACATGGTATTATCGCCGAGCTCGACCTGCGTAATTCCGACGGCAAGCGCTTCAGGAATACGGCCGCATACGGGCATTTCGGAAGGGAAGAAGAGGGTTTCACATGGGAAAAGACGGATAAAGTCAAAGAACTCAAGAAGTATGTTAAATAATAAAGGACGCGAGATGAAATACGATGTCAAGAACCTGAAACTGGCCTCGCAGGGAAAGCTTCGCATTGAGTGGGCCAATGAATACATGAACGTTCTCACCCTTATAAGGAAGCGTTTTTCGAAGGAGAAGCCCCTCAAGGGGCTTAAAGTGGCATGCTGCCTGCATGTCACTACAGAGACGGCGAATCTCGCCATAACGCTAAAGGCGGGTGGCGCGCAGGTCTATATATGCGCTTCGAATCCGCTAAGCACCCAGGATGACGTAGCGGCGTCGCTCGTAAAGGACCATGGCATATCGACTTTCGCCATAAAAGGCGAGGATAACAGGACTTATTACAGGCATATCGTCGACGCGATTTCATGCGGGCCGAATATCACGATGGATGACGGCGCGGACGTGGTATCGATGATCCATAAGGAGAAGAGGCATCTGGTCGAGAATATTCTCGGCGGTACCGAAGAGACCACGACGGGTGTTATAAGGCTGAGGAGCCTGGAGAAGCAGGGCCTTCTCATGTATCCTATAATAGCGGTCAATGATGCCGATACAAAGCACCTTTTCGATAACCGCTACGGCACCGGGCAGTCGACGATAGACGGTGTCATACGCGCAACCAACGTGCTCTTCGCCGGGGCCAATGTAGTGGTAGCCGGCTACGGCTGGTGCGGCAGGGGCGCCGCGATGCGCGCGCGGGGATTAGGCGCGAATGTCATAGTTACCGAGATAGATCCTACCAAGGCGCTCGAAGCCGTTATGGACGGGTATAATGTAATGCCGATGAAAGAAGCCTGTAAAAAGGCCGATGTATTCATTACGGTTACGGGCGATATAAACGTCATACGCAAAGAACACTTCGAGGCCATGAAAGACGGAGCCATAGTATCGAATTCCGGGCATTTCAATGTCGAGATAGATATCCCATCCCTTGAGAAGATGGCTAAAAAGAAACGCAAGATAAGGGAATTTGTCGACGAATATACTCTTCGCAACGGCCGGCGCGTAAATCTTCTCGGAGAGGGAAGGCTTATAAACCTGGCCGCCGCGGAAGGGCATCCGGCGAGTGTAATGGATATGAGCTTCGCCAACCAGGCCCTCTGCAGCGAGTACATGGCCAAAAATTACAGGAAGCTTGCCAGGAAAGTGTATAAGGTGCCGGATCATATCGACAAGGATATAGCGAGGCTTAAGCTTGAATCTTTAAAAGTGAAGATAGACACGCTTACAAAAGAGCAGAAGGCGTATCTCGAGAGCTGGGAAGCGGGCACTTAAATAAGACGGAAACGTTCGAAAGGAGCGGGCATCAAGATGGGCAGAAGACCGATTGACATGGACAAGCTTATACTCGACCTCGTATTGAATGATAATATGGACGAGAAGAAGGCTCTTGCGGCGAAGATTAAGGACATCGCTTACAAGAAAGGCATATTTCCTTCCAGCATAAACGGGTTCTACATGGCCCGCGGGAAGGGCCAGACGGCATTGGACTTCACCGTGCCGGCGATGAACCTGAGGGTGCTTACCTATGATCTCGCGAGGGCGATATTCAGGGTCGCGAAGAGCATAAATTGCGGGGCGTTCATATTTGAAATAGCGAAATCGGAGATGGGTTATACCAACCAGCCTCCCGTCGAGTATGTGGCGGTCATCCTGGGCGCCGCGGTCAGGGAAGGATGGAGCGGCCCGGTCTTTATACAGGGAGACCACTTCCAGGTCAATGCCAAGAATTTCAGGCAGGATCCCGAAAAAGAGATAGAGGCCATAAAGACCCTTATCCTGCAGGCCCTGGATGCGGGTTTCTATAATATCGATATCGATTCTTCTACGGTAGTGGATCTTTCGCAGAAGAACATAAAGAGGCAGCAGAAAGATAATTACGAGACATGCGCGAAACTGACGAACTTTATCCGGCAGCACCAGCCGAAGGGCATAGAGGTATCGGTGGGCGGGGAGATAGGCGAAGTCGGCGAGAAGAATTCTACAGTAGAAGACCTCGAAGCTTTCATGACCGGATTCAATGACAGGCTGAGAAAAGGGCGCACAGGCATGAGCAAAGTCAGCGTGCAGACCGGCACGTCTCACGGCGGAGTTGTACTGCCGGACGGCAGCATGGCCCAGGTGAAGCTTGATTTCGAGACTCTCAGGACCCTCTCCAAAGAAGCGCGGGAGAAGTACGGAATGGCCGGAGCGGTCCAGCATGGCGCTTCAACGCTTCCGTCGGATGCCTTCGGCAAATTCCCGGAGGTAGGTACCGCGGAGGTCCACCTTGCCACAGAGTTCCAGAACATGGTATATGAATCGAAGCATTTCCCGAAAGAACTGAAAGATAAGATATACGAATGGCTTAAGGCCAACGCCGCTTCGGAGCGTAAGGCGGGCCAGACAGACGAACAGTTCTTCTACAGCAGCCGCAAAAAGGCGCTGGGGCCGTTTAAGAAAGAGATCATGGGCCTCCCCCGGGATACCAGAGACGCGATAGCCAAAGAGCTTGAGGCAAGATTCGCTTTCCTGTTCGATAAGTTAAATGTAAAGAATACCAAAGATCCGGTCCTGAAGAATACCATCCTGAAGCGGGTCATACACAGGAAGCCGAAAGCGCATGGCGCAGTGGATATGAGCGGCGAAGGAGCCGATTAGGTCCTTTTATTTATAAGGTAGATCCCCCAGCCGGCGAAGAGGATGTTGCCGAGCCAGGCGGAGAGGAACGGCGGGAGGATTCCCGCCCTGCCGAAAGCAAGAAATATAGCCATAGAGGCATAGTATAAGAGCCCTATGGCTATACTCATTCCTATCCCCAGAAGAACGCCTCCCCTGGTATTGACTATGGCGTACGGGGCGCCGATCATGATTATTATAAGAGTTATGAAGGGAAACGCGATCTTGTAGTGCAGGTCGACGAGAAGATTCTTGATGAGCTTTGTCCCGGCATTCTGGAAATTTTTGATGTAGCCTTTAAGTTCGTTATAACTCATATAATCCGCGCGCCACTCCAGGTTCTCGAAATCACTGGGGCGCTCCTTGAGCGATATGATTTTTTCTTCATGAAATTTCGGCTCGGCGAGTATCCTTCCGGCATTATCTATCTTATAAACTATTACTTTATAGAAGGTCCATCCGCCGCCGTTCCAGGCGCCGCGCTGGGCGGTGATCTTCGAAGTAAGGTTCTCGGCTATATCCTGCTCATGGATTATGATGTCCTCCAGGGTCCTCTTCTCCGTATCATAATTGCGTGCGAATATGATACGGTTGCCTATGCCGTATACGGCGACATTCTTCAGCACCCTCTGCTTCGCTTCCTTAACTTTTCTGCTTTCTAGCTCCTCCCGTCGGATATAATTGGCCGTCCTCGACGCTATAGGGTTGACCTTATCGTTAACGACGAAGACCACGGAGCTTATCAGCAGGCCCAGGATGAGCAGGGGAGTCAGGATCCTCCACAGGCTTATGCCGCTCGACTTCATCGCAGTGATTTCGCTGTTCTTGTTGAGATTGCTCAATAGGTATATAGAGGACAGGAGAGCCGCCATAGGGGCTACCTGGAGGAATATCGTCGGAGTATAGTAAACATAAAAGGCCGCCAGCGATGTTATCGGTATTTTGAATTTGATGATATCGTCGATGAACGAGAAGATGTCGATTATTATGGCCATAACGATGAAGAGGATCATGCACCATGAGAACGGCGCGAGAAACCCTTTAGCCATGTACCTGTCAATTATCTTCATCTTTACATTCCCCTGGCCAGGGTGAAGCACCGCGCCTCGGCGGCCCCGGCATTTATAAGCTCGCGACTTGACTCATTAAGCGTCGAGCCGGTAGTCATCACATCATCTATTATCAATATTTTAGCGCCTTTTACAACATCTTTCATACCGTTTTTTATCTTGAACGTGCCCATGATGTTGGTAAGCCTCTCCTCCCTGGACAGGTCATTCTGATGTTTTGCGGCGATCGCTTTGTCAAGGAGATGTTTTACCGGCATGCCCAGCCATCTGCCCAGGCCCGCGGCCAGGAGCTCGGACTGATTAAATCCCCGCCCGGACAGTCTTTTTCTATCGAGAGGTATAAATGTGATCATATCTATATTTTCGATGATTTGCGGATTATCCCTCGTAAAATCCAGCATGATCTTCGTGAATATCATAGAAAGCTCCCGACGGTTCCTGTATTTAAATGCGCAGATCATATCCTTCATAGGCCCCTCATACAGGCAGGCAGAGTAGCTGTGGCTGAATACTGGCTTCATCTGCCGGCATTCGGCGCACTCTTCTGCCGGATTTCCGGGACTGCGCCCGCATCGGGGGCAATAAGGAGGAGGGTTTCTTTTTATCATGGAAAGGCAGTATGCGCAGGCTCCCATGTTGTTCAGCGCCCTCAGATGCCTGCCGCAGGATGCGCAGTGGAGGGGGTAAAGCAGGTTAAGCAGGACTTTGGCCGCTTTCATTATCGAATTCATGGTTCA
>JAFGRN010000038.1 GCA_016935115.1 Candidatus Omnitrophota bacterium
AGGACATAGTCAAAGAGAGGGTGGAGCTGATATTCTTCATAACCGTCAGGTTGATGGAGCCCAATAAAACGCTTTCCGATGTACCGCTTCCGAGCAAAGCGTATGTGCCTATCTTCACCGATACTCAGCAGGGAGATACGTCAAAAAGTAAGAAGAGATTGAAGAAAGAGTATTGATATTCCGGACGTAATCTATAAATTCAGGGTTTTATTTTCGAAGACAGGCGATATGAAGTTCATATCGCATTTGGATCTTGTGAGGCTTTTCCAGAGGGCTTTACGCAGGGCAGGCCTACCGGTCGTGATGACCAAAGGTTTCAGTCCCCGTATAAAGATGAGCATAACGAGAGCTCTCAAGTTGGGCATTGAAAGCGAGAGTGAAGAGGCAACCTTCTATTTGAGCGAAAAATTGCCGCCCCGGTTGTTCACTGATACGCTGAATGCTAAACTGCCCAATGGTATAAAAATTACCGGCATAGAGGAGATTTAGATAAGATGCACAAAGAGATATTTATTAATGTTACTCAACATGAGAAGAGGGTGGCCGTCCTCATCGATAAACGTATAGAGGAATTTTACACGGAACGCCTTGATGATATAAATCTGGTCGGGAATATATACAAGGGCCGTGTCGAATCAGTTCTTCCGGGAATGGGAGCCGCATTCGTAGACATCGGCCTGGAGAAGAACGGGTTTTTATATGTGGCGGATGTAGTGCCGGGCATGGGAAGCTATGAGAAGCTTCTGGAAGAGGGCGTTGACGAAGAATTGATGAAGAAGGCCGAGAGGCAGAGAAATCTGCCTCCGATAAACCAGCTGCTTAAGAAAGGCGACGAGGTTCTGGTACAGATAGTCAAAGAGCCTATAAGTACCAAGGGAGCCAGGTTAACCACCCATATAAGCATACCGGGAAGGTTTCTGGTCATGATGCCCTTTGACAATCACATAGGCCTTTCGAAGCGGATCGAGTCCAGGGAAGAGCGCGACAGGATACGGAAGATACTGGGAAGCCTGAAACTGCCGAAAGATATCGGTTTCATCGTGCGCACGGCCGCGCAGGGTGCCAGTGAAAAAGATTTCCAGAGAGAGTCCAGGTATCTCCTTAATCTGTGGCAGCAGATCAAGGCGAAGACAAGGAGATCGAAGACACCCGCCCTGATACACGCGGAATACGACCTGATATTGAGGGTTGTCAGGGATATATTTACCGTAGAATTCAATAAGATGGAAGTCGACTCGAGGGATGACTTTAAGAGAGTCTCCCGTTTTCTCAATATACTTGCCCCGCACCTGCGGCAGAGGACGAGGCTGCATACCGACAAGGTGGCGCTATTCGAGAAGCACGACATAGAAAAACAGATAGAGAAGATCTATGACAGGGTGGTGCAGTTAAAGAGCGGCGGATATCTTATATTCGACCAGACCGAAAGCCTGGTCGCTATCGATGTCAACTCCGGAAAATTCGTCGGGAAGAAGAATCTGGAGGACACGGCATTCAAGACCAATCTTGAGGCGGCCAATGAGGTTCCGCGGCAATTAAAGCTCAGGGACCTGGGAGGCATTATTATTATTGATTTTATCGATATGGATTATGCTGACCATAGAAAATCGGTCTTCAAGACTCTTGAAAGGCGGCTTGAGGACGATAAGGCAAAGACCAATATACTGAGCATTTCGAGCATCGGCCTGGTGGAGATGACCCGTCAGAGAGTACGTGAGTCTATCGAGTCGAAGAGTTACCAGAAATGTCCGTACTGTAATGGCCGCGGCATAGTTAAGTCCATATCGACCGTATCGATCGAGCTTATCAGGAAACTTGAGCATGTATTACAGAACGCGCGTTCGCGTGAAGTGTTTGTTTCTATGCATCCTGAAGTGGCATATTATGTTTCGAGCCCGGAAAAGAACATGATAAAGCCCCTGGAGAGGCGATTCAGGAAGAATATCAGGATAATAGAGGATCCTAATATACACATAGAAGAGATTAAGATAGAGGAAAGGAACGCTTGACCATATCATTAAATTATGATATATTGCACACTCTATTGTTTGTTAAAATCGGAGGTATTAAATGTTCGCTGTAATTGAAACAGGCGGTAAGCAGTATAAAGTGGCTAAAAATGATGTCTTTTCCGTTGAGAAGATGAAGGCCAAAGAGGGCGGTGAAGTCAAGATCGCCAAAGTGCTGCTTGCCAAAGACGGTAATTCCGTTCATGTGGGCAATCCTTACCTAAAGGGTTCACAGGTTATATGTGAAGTTATAAGGCAGGCGAGGGAGCCCAAGGTCATCGCATATAAATACAAGAGGCGGAAAAGCGAGAAGAAGAAGATAGGCTACAGGCGCGATGTCACTGTTCTCAAGGTCAAAGAGATAGATATAGCGAAAGGGTAACAGATATGGCACACATGACGAATGGCCGCGACAGTAACCCCAAGATGCTGGGAACAAAGGTCTTCAAGGGGCAGGTTGTAAAGGCCGGAAGTATAATAGTAAAACAGAGAGGGCGTTCTTTTAAGCCCGGCGCTAATGTCGGCCTCGGCAAGGACGATACTCTCTTCGCGCTGGTCTCGGGTGTGGTGAATTTCAAGCCCAACAGGGTAGTCAGCGTAATCCCGGACAGTAAATAATGCCCTTTACCGGCATAGCTTAAGCTTGCCGGCGGCAGGGAAGGTTTCCGACGGTGTTTATAGATGAGGCGAGGATCTTCATCAAAGCAGGTAACGGCGGTGACGGTTGCAGCAGTATCTACAGGGACAGGTTCAACAGGGTAGGTTCTCCGGACGGAGGGTTCGGAGGCAATGGCGGCGATGTAGTCATCGAAGTTGACAGGAATGTGCAGACCCTCCTCGACTTTCAGTACAGACAGCATCATGAGGCAGAGCGCGGATACCACGGCAGTTCCAACCATAAAAAGGGCGCCAGAGGCAGCGACCTTGTCATTAAAGTGCCACCCGGCACCATAGTTAAAGATTCCGACACAGGGCTTATTATTCGTGACCTGACCAGGGCGGGCGATCGTGTTATTGCCGCCAGGGGAGGCCATGGAGGCAGGGGGAATTCACGTAATCACGAGGCCACGGAGGGCGTTCAGGGTGAAGAGAAGACCATAGTGCTCGAGCTGAAGCTTCTTGCTGACGCGGGCATTATCGGTTATCCTAATGCCGGAAAATCGACCCTTATATCGAGAATATCCAGTGCCCATCCTAAAATAGCCAGCTATCCTTTCACCACCAAAGAGCCCGTGCTGGGCGTGGTAAAGATACATGAAGACGCCGCTTTTGTGGTTGCTGAGATACCAGGGCTTATCGAGGGCGCGCATGAGGGAAGGGGCCTGGGAGATAAATTCCTGAAACATATAGAGCGTACCAAAGTGCTGATCCATGTTGTAGATATAGCTGCGTTTGAGGGAAGAGATCCTGTGCAGGATTATAGGAAACTTAATTTTGAGCTGAAAGCGTACAGCAAAGAATTATCGAAGAAAGCGCAGTTTATAGCATTGAACAAGATAGATATACCAGAATCGGAAGCGCGCCTCAGAAAATTCAGGAAGGCTTATCCAAAGAAAAAGGTATACCCTATATCCGCCGTTACGGGAAAAGGCGTGAAGGAATTACTGGAAGCTGTTTATAAAAAAGTATGGAGCATGAAGAGCCATGAAGAAGATTAACAGGATAGTCGTGAAGGTCGGCACCAAGGTGTTGACGTCGAAAGACCGCTCGCTCGATAAGGAGCGCGTAAAGGACCTGGCATGGCAGATAGCAGATATCAGGGATAAAGGCATAGACGTGCTTCTCGTTACGTCGGGCGCGATAGGCGCGGGCATGTGGCTTCTGGGGATGAAGAAGCGTCCCTCCGGCCTTTCGGAACTGCAAGCCGCGGCGGCGATAGGGCAGAACCATCTTATGCAGTTATACAGCGAATACTTCAGGGCGCGCGGATACGTGGCCGGCCAGATACTCCTTACTCAGGAAGATTTCAATGATAGGAAGCGGTACCTGAACATAAAGCATACCATAGGGGCCCTTTTGAAGCATAAGGCCATACCTGTAATAAATGAGAACGATACAGTGGCTACCGATGAGATAAGGTGCGGAGATAACGACCGTCTCTCGAGCCTCGTTGCCGACATCTGCCGGGCCGACGGGCTGATACTCCTTACGGATGTCGACGGCCTTCTCGACGAGGACGGCTCTGTCATAGCCGGCGTCGCGGATGTGAACCACAGGATAATGAAACTCGGAGGCAAGAGCCGCTGTGACCTGGGCACAGGCGGCATGGCGACGAAACTGATGTCGGCAAAGGCTGTGGCGAAAGCGGGGATAGAATGTGTCATAGCTAACGGCACCGCGAAGAATATCCTTCGAAGGATAGTGCTCGATTCGGAAAGGCTGGGGACGACAATACATAGCGCCGATACCAAGCTCGGCGCGAGAAAGAGGTGGATAGCGTATTCCGCCAGGGCGAAGGGCGTCATACGCGTAGACGACGGCGCCAGGGCGGCATTATCGCGCAATGACAGGAGCCTGTTGGCCTCAGGCATAGTGGGAGCCGACGGCAGGTTTGTTCCCGGAGATGTGGTGGGCATTGTCGACAGGGCAGGAGTTGAATTTGCGAGAGGGATTTCGGGTTTTTCAGTTGAGGATGTGAGAAAAATAAAGGGTTTGAAATCGGCTGACTTTAAGGGCATTCTCGGCCACAAGGGCCGGGATGAAGTTGTGCATAAAGATAACCTGGTGATACTATGATGACGTTGAAGGATATTAATGCATTGTGCCGGAAGGTAAAATGCGCATCGAGAGACCTTGCTATCGCGGATAAGGCGGTGAAGGACAGGGCACTCGCCGCTATGGCAAGAGCGCTGATATCGAATGCGTCGTATATGATCAGGGAGAACAGGAAGGACGTTGCGCTTGCGCGCAGGAAGGGCCTTTCCCGCGCCATGATCGATCGCCTTACCCTTACCGGGCCCAGGATAGCGGATATGGCGAAATCTCTTTCGCAGATAGCGGGCCTCAAGGATCCTGTCGGCAAGGTGACGGAGGCCATAAAGAGGCCCAACGGGCTCATCATAAAGAAAGTGAGAGTCCCTATAGGCGTTATCCTGATAATATACGAGTCGCGTCCCAATGTTACCAGTGACTGTATAGGGCTGTGCCTTAAGTCGTCGAATGCGCTTATTTTACGCGGGGGGAGCGAAGCATTGCGTTCCAATTCGGCGATATTCGGCGTACTTAACCGTGTTGCGGTAAGATACGGCCTGCCTGCCGATTGCATGGCGATGATAAAGGATACGGACAGGAGGATCGTGGACGGACTTCTGGTCCAGGAAGGCCTGATAGACCTTGTCATTCCCAGGGGCGGTGAATCACTGATACGCGAAGTGACTAAAAAATCCCGTATTCCCGTTATAAAACACTATAAAGGCATTTGTCATACGTATGTGGACAGTTCCGCGGACCTTAAGATGGCTGAGGAGATATGCATGAATGCCAAGGTCCAGAAGCCCGGCGTCTGCAATGCCATGGAGACCATGCTTGTCCATCGTAAAGTCGCCGGAAAATTTCTGCCTGCCGTAATAAGGCGCCTCCGGCTGGCCGGTGTGGAGATAAGAGGCTGTGATACTACCAGGCGCATAGCCGCCGGCGTGAAGAAGGCATCCGAAAAAGACTGGCATACGGAGTATCTCGACCTCATCCTGTCTGTGAAAGTTGTCGGGGGTATAGATGAGGCAATAGCGCATATAATGAAATACGGGTCCTACCATTCCGATGCCATAATTACCGGCGACAGAAAAGCCGCGGAGAAGTTTTTAAGAGAGGTCGATTCGGCCTGCGTTTATGTAAACGCGTCGACTCGTTTTACCGACGGAGGAATGTTCGGCAAGGGCGCGGAGATGGGAATATCTACCGATAAGATCCATGCCCGCGGGCCGATGGGCCTTGAAGAATTGACATCCTATAAGTATGTTATATTAGGCAGCGGGCAGATCAGGAAATAAGGGGGTAAGATGAAGATAGGATTGCTCGGAGGGACATTTAACCCTATACATATGGGGCACCTGATCCTGGCCGAAGAAGCCCTCTCCAAGCTGCGCCTCGACAAAGTGATATTCATACCGACATATCTGCCGCCCCATAAAGCGGTTGAGTCAACGATCAAGCCTCATGACCGGCTTAAGATGGTGGAGCTTGCGATAGCGGATAATTCATCGTTCGAGGTATCGGATTTCGAGATCGGTTCGAAGAAGACATCCTATTCCATAGATACGCTGAAGGCGTTCAGGGATAAGTACGGGTCCGATACCCAGCTCTATTTCATAACCGGCTCGGACCTTCTTAAGGACCTATTCTCATGGAAGAGCGTAAATGACATATTCAAGATCTCCAAGTTCATAGTGGCGAACCGCCCCGGATATCCGGTTACAGAGGTGCCAAGGGAGGTCGAAACAGTGGTCATAACCCCTATAGAGGTTTCGTCGGATGACATACGCAGGCGCCTGAAGGCCGGGAGATCTATAAGGTATCTTGTGCCTGAGAAGGTGCGTTGCTATATAATGGAGAAGAACCTGTATAAATAAACGGTGGTTTCCCTTGACGCTCAAGCTTGTTATGGTGTATAATTGGTCAAAATCAGGAAATATATATCATTCTTAAGGGGGTGATGTCAAATGGCAGAGATGGGATATTGCGTTAAGTGTAAAGCAAAGAAAGAGATGAAGGATACCCAGCAGGTTACAATGAAGAACAAGAGATCAGCAATGAAGGGGAAATGCGTAACGTGCGGCACGGGTATGTATAAGATCCTTTCGGCAAAGTAATTTTCCGATTACACAGATTGGAAGCTCGTTATATGCGCTCCTGGTCTGTGTAATCTTTTTATTGCGGAGGTATGGACATCGACTCAAAGCATAAGGCCCTGGCCATGGCCAAGGCGGCTTCAGATAAGAAAGGCAGGCGCATAGTAACTATCGATATGCGCAAAATGCAGGGTGTATGCGATTACTTTGTGATAACCAGCGGCACGTCCAGCACGCATATACAGGCGATCTCGGATAATATCGTAAGGGAGATCGAGGCGATAGGCGGCAGGCTCAGGCATATAGAGGGTGACAAATACGCGTCGTGGATACTTGTTGATTTCGGCGATGTGGTCGGCCATGTGTTTCTGGAGGATGCCCGTAAATTCTATAATCTCGAGAAACTATGGAGAGCGGCGCCAAAGTCAGTATTTAAAGAGATCCGCCGCCGCGCCCGCGGTAAAGTTTCCGCCAGGCGGGTAAAGGCCCGCAAGAAACCTGCCAGGAAGGCGTTAAGAAAGAAGTCGGGAAGATAAGATACCGATGCATCATGGAGAGATCGAAAAGAGCCTCGCATCCATAATAGAGAGTTCCGCGAAGACGGTACTGCAGCACCTCAATATCCAGCCACAGGTATTCCGCGGCATAAAAGCGGAATTAGAATTTCCGAAGGAAAAAGCTCACGGCGACCTTGCGTCCAATATAGCGCTGAAGTGCTCTAAGCTCGCTTCCCGGCCGCCGCTCGAGATCGCCGCCATGTTCCGTGACGGGATAGAAAAATCGGTAAATACCTCGCCGCTGAAAGGGGCCATAGGCCTCATAGAAGTGAAGAAGCCGGGGTTTATCAATTTCTTTTTCAGCAAGGAGTATCTCGACGGGGTACTCCTGGAGATAGAGAAGGCCGCCGATAATTTCGGAAGGTCCGATATAGGCGCGGGGGCCAAGCTCCAGATAGAGTTTGTCAGCGCCAATCCTACAGGCCCTCTTACCATAGCGCACGGAAGACAGGCGGCGCTCGGCGACAGCCTGGCCGGCATAATGGAGTCCCTGGGATATGATGTTACCAGGGAGTATTACCTGAATGATGAGGGCAACCAGATGAATATCCTGGGCCGGTCCATCCGGGCGCGGTATATGAACTTATGCGGTTTAGATGAACCCTTCCCTGAGGATGGCTACAAGGGCTCCTATGTAATCGATATAGCGAAAGATTTCGAGAAGATACACGGCAGGGAATATATGCAGGCGCCGGACATCGATGAATTCAGGGAATTCGGGCTGAAGTGGATACTGGACGATATCAAGAGAGATCTTGCCGACTTTGGCGTAAAGTTCGATGTCTGGTACAGCCAGAAAGCGCTGAGGGAATCCGGCCATACCGAGGAAGCGGTCGCTTTCCTGAAGAAGAATGGGTATATATACGAGAGCGAAGGCGCCGTCTGGTTCAAGTCCACGGAATTCGGCGATGATAAAGACAGGGTTATATATAAATCGGACGGAAGCGCCACTTATCTTACGCCCGACATTGCTTATCATCAGGAGAAGTTCAGGAGAGGATTCAAAAAGATCATAGATATATGGGGCCCGGACCATCATGGCTACATCCCGAGGCTAAAAGCCGCGGTGCAGGCGCTCGGCCATCCGGAAGACTCTCTATCGGTGCTTATAGTGCAGCTGGCCACATTGTACCGCAACGGCCAGCCGGTCTCGATGTCCACCAGGGCGGGCGAATTCGTTACCCTGCGGGAGGTAATGGACGAGGTGGGGAAGGATGTAGCCAGGTTCTGCTTTATCTCGAGGAGGATGTCGAGCCATCTCGATTTTGACCTGGATGTCGTAAAGAAAGAATCATCCGAAAATCCAGTCTTCTATATACAGTACGCGCATGCGCGTATCTGGTCGATACTTGAATATGGCAAAGACGCGGAGGTCGCCGAATCTTTTGATCCGGGCTTGTTGAAAGAGCCCGAAGAGATCGAAATAATGCGCCTTTTGCGCCAGTTCCCTATGGCGGTGGCATTGAGCGGCAGGCTGCTCGAACCGTATGTGGTCCTCCAGTACCTGCAGGAGCTGGCATCGGCGTTCCACTCTTTCTATAACAAGCACAGGGTCGTGGGTGACGACTCGCGCCTGACAAAGTCGAGGGTTGTGCTGGTCGATTGCATCAGGATAGTGCTGGCCAACGGCTTACGTTTATTGGGAGTTTCGCTTCCCAAGAAGATGTAATCGTGTTCGACTCAATAAAGATCTACCTGAACGAAGAGATAGACGTAGAGAAGCTGTCGGCGCGGCTCGTCGAATACGGCTATCATGCCTCTAAAAGGGTCGCCGAAGAGGGGGACTTCTCCCGGCTCGGCGATACCATTACCATATATCCGCTCACATTCGAATATCCCTTAAGGATCGAGCTTTTCGGCGACAGGGTCGGCAAGATACGCAGCGTCGATCCGATTACCTACGAGAACATAGAAGACCACGGCGTCGCCATAATCCTGCCGATAAAGGGTATCTATAAACGGAAGATCCGGAGAAGGGCACTTGCTGCCGCCGGGGAATCACCGATAGATAATTTTGTCGATATCGATGCAGGCGATTATGTAGTGCATGCGGAACACGGCATAGGCAAGTATCTCGGCATAGAGAAGCTGAAGATAGACAAGAAGTACGTTGAACACCTGGTGATCGAGTATGCCGAAGGCGAGAAGCTCTTCGTCCCTTTCGGGGATATCGACAAGATACACAGGTATCTCGGATTCGAGAAGAGATTTCCGAAACCGCATAAGATAGGTTCGAAAGCCTGGAGAAAGGCGAAGGAGACCGCGCAGAGGGGAGTATTGAAAGTGGCGGTCGAGCTTATCGACCTGCAGGCCAAACGTACCGCCGCGGGAGGGTTCCGTTTCTCGCCGGATACGGAATGGCAGAAGAAACTGGAAGCGGCGTTCCCTTACAAAGAGACCCCGGACCAGCTTCGCGCGACCGCCGAAGTGAAAAAAGATATGGAATCCTCCAGGCCCATGGACAGGCTCCTTTGCGGCGACGTAGGATACGGCAAGACGGAGGTGGCGCTTCGGGCCGCTTTCAAGGCGGTGATGGACAATAAGCAGGTTGCCATCCTGGTGCCCACTACGATTCTCGCCGAGCAGCACTTCAATACATTCCGTGGCCGCATGAAAGAGATGCCGGTTATTATCGAGATGCTCTCGCGCTTCAGGACGGCTGAGGAACAGTCAAGGATAGCGCGGGGCATAGCGGAAGGCACCGTGGATATCATAATAGGCACGCACCGCCTTCTGTCGGATGATATCGCCTTCAGGGATCTTGGCCTGGTAATAATCGATGAAGAACAGAGATTCGGCGTAAATCATAAAGAGCATCTTAAGAAGATCCGTGTCAGCACGGATGTGCTCACGCTTACAGCGACGCCGATCCCGAGGACTCTCTACCTTGCGCTTATGGGGGGCCGGGATATATCGGTGATCAATACCCCGCCGTCGGAACGATTGCCCGTCGAGACAAAAGTCACGCATTATGACGAGACGATGATAAAAGAGGCGATACTCAGGGAGAAGGCAAGGGGCGGCCAGATATTCTTCGTCCATAACAGGGTGCGCGGCATCGATGCGCTGGCAAAGAGGATAGCGTCCCTCGTCCCGAACGTGAGCATAGTTACTGCGCACGGCCGGATGTCGGAGCGCATGCTGGAGGAGACTATGATCAATTTTATAAAAGGCAGGATCGACTGCCTCGTCTCGACCACGATCATAGAATCGGGGATAGATATACCGAATGCCAATACGATAATCATAAACAGGGCTGACGCATTCGGACTCTCTGAGCTCTATCAGCTCCGCGGAAGAGTCGGCAGGTTTACCCGGGCGGCCTATGCGTATCTTATGGTGCCGAAGAATTTTATCCTGAGTTCGGAATCTCAGAAGAGGCTGCAGGCGATAAAGAAGTTTCAGGAACTGGGCAGCGGGTTTAAGCTGGCGATGGAAGACCTGCAGATACGGGGGGCCGGTAATCTCCTCGGTACGGAACAGCACGGTTATATCAATTCCGTCGGATTCGATATGTACTGCCGCCTCTTGAAATCGGCCATAGACTCGTACAGTAAGACTTGAAATGCCCGCCGCCTTATGGTAATATAAC
The DNA here is from genome assembly GCA_016935115.1 of Candidatus Omnitrophota bacterium. GTDB lineage: Bacteria > Omnitrophota > Gorgyraeia > 2-01-FULL-45-10 > 2-01-FULL-45-10 > CAIMPC01. Next base: position 10,946 of record JAFGRN010000038.1, read on the forward strand.
CCCAATATGGCGAAGAGATACTTCATAACCATCCTCATTACGGCGCTGGCTATTGTCTCGGCAGGCGGTTGCGCTAAAAAGCCTTCAGCTGACGATACAGTGCTCGTGAATATAGGCAATTATACTATAACCCTTCATGACTTCAAGGACAGAATCTCAAAACTTCCGGTACATTACCGGAATATGGTCGAGAGCAACAAGTTGCGTTACCTGGAAGAGATTATTGCCGAGAAGCTCTTCTATGAAGAAGCGGTGCGCGACGGCCTTAATAATGATAAAGAGATCGCGGAGATCATTAAAGAGGCAAAGAAGAAGCTGGTTATCGCCAAACTTATCAAAGCCAGGATCGATGATAAGGTAACCGTCGGCGAAGATGAGATAAGGGCTTTTTACGAAGAGAATAAAGATAAGATGAGGACGCCCGAAATGTGGCGCGCTTCGCATATACTGGTCATGAATGAGGCCGAGGCGCAAGAGATATTGCAGGCATTGAAAAATGGCGCTAAATTCGATGAACTTGCCAGTGCGCGCTCGAAAGATGCCACTGCCTCAAGGGGCGGTGATGTGGGTTATTTTAAGAGAGGCCAGTTAGTTCCTGAGTTTGAAAAAGAGGCCCTGAAGCTTAACACGGGGGATATGAGCGATGTGGTGCATACAAAATTCGGCTACCACATAATAAAACTTACCGATAAGAAAGAGGCGGGGATACAGGCATACGAAAAAGCGAAACCCCTTATTGAGAACGAATTAAAGAAAAAGAAGAAAGCTACAATGTTCGACGATCTTGTGGAAGCATTGAAAAAGAAGTACGGCGTCAGCGTGAATGAGAAGGCTATTGATGCGATATCCCCGAATAAGGAAGACAGGACCGGGGGTGATCAGACATGAAAAAATCCTTACTATTAATAGGCGCGGTTTCGATGATGCTTGCGGCGTCTTCCGCTATCATGCATGCCGAAGTAGTGGACAGGATAATAGTGGTGGTAAATAATGAAGTTATTACCCAGGGCGAGGTGGACAGGATATTGGGGCCCCTCTATCAGCAGTATAAGACGATGTTCGCGGAAGACCAGCTGATAGAAAAGCTCGATGAGGCCAGGCAGGCCATAATATCCCAGCTGATCGATGAGAAGCTCGTATTATGCGAGGCGAAGAAGCAGAATATAGAAGTCGATGATAAGGACCTGAATGCCAAGCTCGAGGAGACCAAGAGGCGCTTCCCTTCCGTTGCGCTCTTCGAACAGGCCCTTGCGGCGCAGAAGATATCGTTGAAAGAGCTTAAGAACAGGTATCGCGACCAGCTTATGTCCAAGAAGCTGATGGAGCAGAAGGTGGGCTCCAGACTCTCGGCCGCAACTCCTAACGAGATCAGCGATTATTATAATAAGCATATCGAGGATTTCTCTTCGCCTGAAGAATTGAAACTCAGTAATATTCTCGTGAAGTTAAAAGAAGGTGTGGATCCTAAAAAGTCTGCGGAGCTTGCGACCGAGATATCCAGGCGCCTAAAAGCCGGTGAGGATTTTGCCGAACTCGCAAAGATATATTCCGACGGTCCGGGGGCCCAGGAAGGCGGCGCGATGGGTTATGTAAAGAAGGGGGATCTACTGCCCGAGATCGAAAAAGCGGTCTTCAGCCTGAAAGAGGGCGAAACTTCGGATGTGATTCAGACGAGCCTGGGTTACCATTTCTTTAAGCTTACTGGCAGGAAAGAATCTCATGTGATGAGCCCCGTGGAAGTGAGCCGTTCCATAGAAGAGATTATCTGGATGGAGAAGGTTAAGGAAAAATCCAAAGAATGGGTGAACGACCTTCGAAAGAATGCCTACATCGCGTTCAAGTAAACCGAAAGTTTTAATAACAATAGGTGACCCTTCAGGTATCGGTCCCGAAGTAACACTTAAAGCGCTGGCAAGCCCGAAAGTCCGGGGGCTTGCCGATTTTTTTATTGTGGGCAGCAGTTTTGTTGTGAAGAGGACCGCGCGGGATCTCGGATTGAAAATATTTCATGATGTTATGGATGTTGATAATGTTATTCCCCGGTCTTTTTCCTACGGCAGGCCTGACCCGGCTTTCGGGCTTGCATCGGTACAATATATTGATAAGGCTCTGGAACTTCTGCGAAAAAGATGCCGCGGCGCTATTGTGACCGCGCCGATAAATAAGTCCTCGATATGCGCGGCCGGTTTTCGGGGATTCGAAGGCCATACAGAGTACCTGGCGGGAATTACAGGCACGAAAGAGTTCGCGATGATGTTCATCGGGGAGAAATTGAAGATAACTCTAGTCACTCGGCATATTCCGCTCAAAGACGTACCTAAGAAGATCACCCTTGATAAAATCGTGACTGCCATAAAACTTACCGATATATATCTGAAAAAATTTTTCAGGATCAAGAATCCCAGAATAGGAATCTCCGGCCTGAATCCCCATGCCGGAGAAAACGGCGCATTTGGGGATGAGGAGGCGAGGGTGATAGCCCCTGCGATAAAGAAAGCCTCGCGCCGCGTTAAAAGGATTTATGGGCCGGTGCCGCCCGACGTGATATTCAATGCCGCTCTCGACGGGAAATATGATGCCGTGGTGGCCATGTACCATGACCAGGCGCTTATACCGTTCAAGCTGCTATACTTCGCTACAGGAATAAATCTTACCGTGGGGCTTCCCTTCATACGCACTTCACCCGACCATGGCACTGCTTTCGACATAGCCGGTAAGGGCATAGCCGACCCATCATCGATGATAGAGGCCATCAGGCTTGCATGCGTCCTTGCCCGGCCGCGGCGATCCGGATCGTAGGCAATGCTTACCGTTGCTGAATTAAAAAATCTTTTCTTAAAGTACAGTTTCAGGCCGCTTAAGCGATTGGGTGAAAATTATCTTATCGACGCGAATATTAAAGATAAGATAATAAGCCGCGCCGGTATTTCTGGAAAAGATACAGTTCTCGAGATAGGGCCGGGATTCGGCGCGCTCACGATGGATCTTTCCGCGTCAGGGGCAGAAGTATATGCCGTTGAGAAGGATAAGAAAGCTTTTGCCATACTGAAAGAACTGGCAGGGGATAGATTCCCTAACCTGAAGCTTATCAATGGCGATATCCTGAAATTTGATATAGGCGGTACGATCGGCAATAAGAGGATAAAAGTGATAGGAAACCTGCCTTATTATATCACATCTCCGATAATCGAATATATAATCGGGAATAAAAGATCGGTCAGGTCCGCCCTTATCATGGTGCAGAAAGAGGTTGCTAGCCGTATTCTTGCCGGGGCCGGGACAAAGGAATACAGCTCATTGAGCTGTTTTGTCCGGTATCACACAAATGCCAGGTATATACATACTATCAAGCGATCGTCATACTATCCCGAACCGGAGGTCGACTCAAGCCTGATCGAGCTGGCTATCTTGGACAAACCTTCCGTAGATGTGAAGGATGAAGAGCTTCTCTTCAGGATCATTAGGGGCTCCTTTAATCAGAGAAGGAAGTCGATAATAAACTCTCTCTCCCGCAAGGAAGTCCTGGATAAGCCTAAAGCGGAGATCGCGGCCATTCTGGGCCGGGCCGGCATAGATCCGTCCGCACGGCCAGAGACGCTCGGCCTCGCCGAATTTGCCCGGCTCGCCAACCTATTTTAGCCATAATCCTCGTTATAGTTCGCACCGGGTATTTCGCAGCAAAAATATCCTCCAGGTCCTGTAATTTTTACGGGTCCTGCCGCTCCCGGCGCCTTTTTCTTTGAAGGGCTGTGTCCCGTACCCTTGCGCGTAACACTAGTCGAGCGTGGTAAACCCCACCCCGTATCGCCCTTTTTGCGAAAAAAGCGCCGGGAGTGTCACCCGTAAAAATCCACCAGCTATATTTCGCGACTTTCGACGCCCCGCTTTAGCACCCGGGCCACAGGGCTACAGACTATACGATATTTTTGCCCTTATCTCTATAGTAAGCCATGATCCGAAGTTATAGTGAGCACATTGAAAATATCAGGTCTTTTGAGAGGGATAAAAAGGGTTAAAAAGAACCGAGGATGTCGCAGTAGTATTACTGTAGGCGTCCTCCGAAGCCTCGTACAATCTAAGCGTTGAAGGCGTAGGAGGATGAGGCCGCCTCCGGCGGCCGAGTTCCGGAGGTTCCCCTTTTTATCCTGAACAAAAGACCGGCCCTGCAGTTTTGAATGCAGGGGAGATATTTTCAGTGCGAACATAACTTTGGATTATGGCTTAACTGGTGGACAGGCAGAATTTCCCTTAGGGGACAGGTCTGAAGCTAAAAATGGGGACAGGTCTGAAGCTAATTTTGAAAACGTCCCTAA
>JAFGRN010000039.1 GCA_016935115.1 Candidatus Omnitrophota bacterium
GATAGGCCTCGCCATAAAGAGGAAGAGAGCCGCCCGCAGGGTTATCGGGATCTTCAGGCGCGAGTCTACGATGAAAAAGGCATTGAAGCGCGGAGCGGTCGACAGGGGGACCATGGACCTGCGCTCAGGCGTAAGAGATGCGGACCTTATTGTGATCGCCGCTCCGGTTCATTCCATACCCGCGCTTGCGGCACAGGCTATAAGATACGCGAAGAAGGGCGCCGTAATCACGGATGCCGGCAGTACAAAAGGCTGGATCGTCGGTAAGATTGAAGGCATGATGAGGCATTATCCCGGGGTATCCTTCATCGGTTCTCATCCCATGGCCGGATCTGAACATGCGGGAGTGGAATTCGCGAAGAACGATCTTCTGGAAGGGTCGCCCTGCATAGTGACCGTTACACCGCGGTCCGATAGCAAAGAGCTTTCTAAAGTTTCGGGATTCTGGAGGTCGCTTGGCGCTCGCGTAAAGCTGATGAGCCCCTCGGAGCACGACAGGACGGTCTCGATGATAAGCCATCTTCCGCATGTGGTGGCATTCAGCCTCGCGGGCGCGGTGCCGGATAAAGATATTGCCTGCTCGGCGGAAGGGTTTAAGGATACGACGAGGGTAGCTTCGAGCGATCCCGATCTCTGGGCCGATATATTTCTGACGAACAGAAGCGCGATAAAATACGCCGGCAGGCTATTTAGCAGGCGTTTATCGGTTCTTCTCAGGGCTGTGGAGAAGAATGACAGGCGTTCACTGTTGGCTGCCCTGAAAGAAGCGAAGTCGAAACGCGATAGATTTTTGTATGGCAAAAAGGCCTGATCATTTTATAGTGGCTATAGACGGCCCTGCCGGAAGCGGCAAGAGCACCGTATCGAAATTGATAGCGAAGAAGTTGGGGCTTCTCTATATAGATACAGGGGCTATGTACAGGGCTCTTACGCTTAAGGCTGTGAGGCAAGGCTTAAACCTCGAAGACAGCGACCGGCTGGCGGATCTCGCCAGGAGTACGAGGGTTGATCTTGTCAATGCTGCCGGCACCTTGAAAGTTCTTTTAGACGGCGAAGACGTAAGCGGGCTCATAAGGACTCCGGAACTTACCAATGACGTCAAGTTCGTGGCGCGCGTCGGAGGCGTCAGGAGCGAGATGGTAAAACAGCAGCGCGCGATAGGCATAAGGGCGAACGCGGTTCTTGAGGGCAGGGATATAGGTACGGTCGTATTTCCCGACGCCAGATATAAGTTTTACCTGGATGCCGATGTGGCCGAACGGGCCAGAAGACGGCACAAGGAGCTGGTGGAATCGAACCGGCAGGCGGACCTCGCGGCCGTTAAGAGCGATGTCGAGAAGAGGGATGAGTCAGATATGAAGAGGTCCCTCGGCGCTTTAAAGAAAGCGGACGACGCGGTGTTCATAGATACGACGGATCTTTCGATCGACGAGGTTGTTGAAAAGATATTGAGTTATATAAAATAGGTTTTCAGAAGGCGCGCCTTATTCCCGGCCGACAGGGAGCGGGGGAAAGGCGCGGTACAACAGAAGTAAAAGCAAAAATCCAGTGAAAGGGGCTGCATTACAAATGGTCGAAGAACGGGAACTGCAGGATGACGTGGAAAACACGACGGAAGGAGGTATGAGCGATTTCGCGAAGCTGTATCATGACAGCATCAAAGAGATCAAGGAGGGCTCGATACTCAAAGGGAAGATCATAGCCATCAACCCCAAAGATGTCGTCGTCGATGTGGGTTATAAGTCGGAGGGCGCGATACAGTTGTCAGAGTTTTCCGATCCCGAATCTATAAAGATCGGAGACGAGATCGATGTCTACCTGGAGTCGAAGGAAGACGAGAACGGCATGGTGGTCCTCTCTAAGCAGAAGGCGGAGAGGGCGGTAGGCTGGGAGATGGTTATCTCGAAATACGGGGAAGGCGACATAGTGGACGGCAAAGTCTCGAAGAAGGTTAAGGGCGGATTCATGGTTAATGTCGGGGTGGAGGCATTCCTGCCGGCCAGCCTTGCGGGTTCGAAGACGTTCGGTAACCTTAACCAGCTTATCGGGCAGGTCTTTCCGTTCAAGATCGTGAAGATAAATAAAGCCCGCCGCAATATCGTAGTTTCGCGGAAGGACGCGATAAGCCAGCAGAGGGAAGAGGATAAGAAGAAGCTCTTCGAGACCCTGCAGAAGGGCGCGCTCGTTTCAGGCATAGTGCGCAATATTACGGACTTCGGCGCGTTCGTCGAGATCGATGGGGGGATCATAGGGCTCCTGCACATAACGGATATGAGCTGGGGCAGGATATCGCACCCGAGCGAGATCGTCGCGATCGGCGACAAGATAGACATAATGGTGCTCGATTTCGATACCGTAAGCGGCAAGATATCCCTCGGACTAAAGCAGAAGACGCAGAATCCGTGGGAACTGGTCGGCACCAAGTATTCCGTTGGAAGCAAGATCAAGGGCACGGTGGTCAATCTCGTGCCGTACGGCGCGTTCGTCGAGCTCGAGAAGGGCGTCGAGGGACTGCTCCATATCTCCGAACTTTCATGGACGAAGAAGTATGCCAATCCGAACGAGCTGCTTGCCATAGGTGACAGGATCGAAGTGCAGGTGCTGGACGTCGATCCGCAGAATAAGAAAATATCGCTGGGCCTAAAACAGCTCGAATCAAACCCCTGGCTTGAGGTCGATAAAAAATATTCCGTCGGCCAGAAAGTGAAGGGCAAAGTCCGTAATCTCACAGACTACGGCGCGTTTGTAGAGCTGGAAGACGGTATCGACGGCCTTGTGCATGTTTCGGATATATCGTGGACGAAACGCATAGGCCATCCCAAGGATGTATTCAAGAAAGGCGAGAAGATAGAGGCCGTGGTGCTGGCGGTGGATTCGGCCAATAGAAGGATATCGCTCGGCGTAAAACAGCTCTCTGCGGATCCCTGGGATGACATAGCAGTTAAATATCCGGCCGATGTCGTTAAGGACGGCAAAGTGACGAAAGTGGCGAACTTCGGGCTCTTCGTGGAGATAGATAATGACCTGGAAGGGCTGGTGCACATATCCGAGATACCGCTTGCCGAGGGAGAGAAACTGGAGGCGAAGTTCAATGCCGGCGATGCCGTGAAGGTAAAGGTGCTGAAGGTAGACTCTCTTCAGCATAAGATCGCGTTGAGTATTAAAGCGGTATAGATTACCGGCGCGGCAGCCTTACTTTCTGTCGAAGAAAGGGTTCTTCCCGGTCACGCTTAATGGGATACCGAGAGCCTGTTTTACATTGCCCGGAAATAACTTAAGGTCAAGGCCGGCCCTGCCGATTGAATACATGAGCCTGTTATCCATATAGAAATGGCTGGCGGTTGCGGCCGCGGAAGACGCCGCTATGCCGAGATCGATGGAGTTGTAGGAACAGACACCTCTGGTATTTGATAATTCATTACAGGTGGGATAACCGCAGAATCCGCAGTTCAAACCCGCAGGATTGGACTTCACGCCGATGAGCACTATCGCGGGAGATCCCGCGATGGAGTCCGCGTCGCGCTCGAGGCTCGGCTTGGATTCCGCCCTTGAAATATCCTTCATCCTGGTTATGAGCTTAGCCTTTGTGGCGTCATCATCGATTATTACTACTTCGATATTATCGATACCGCGCGTCTTGGGGGCGGTTCGCGCGGCGGCTGCCATGAAATTGGCCGCCTGTAATGCCGCTTCCTTCTCGACCTGAGCTGATTTTTTCATTTTAATCCTCCCTGGAAAGTTATGTAGAGGTTAACATACCCGGCTATTCAGGTCAATTAATATCAGTTGAAGGCAAAATATTCCCTTTACAAACCGCCGGGAGTGTGTTAACATAAGCGAAAAGTGAGGTATTGAACAATGGCTTTAGTGAAAGAGAAGAAGACCAATATTATAACGAACTATAAGATCAACGAGAAAGATACCGGTTCCCCGAGTGTCCAGATCGCGCTTCTTACCGAGAGGATCAATTCTCTGTCGTCCCATTTCAAGGCGCATAAGAAGGATCACCACTCCAGGCAGGGGTTGCTGCGTATGGTCAGTATGAGGCGCAGGTTGCTCGAGTACCTTAAGAAGAAAGACAACCAGAAGTATCACGATCTTATAAAGAAACTGGATCTGAGGAAGTAAATAGTAGCCCCTTGCGGGCGCTGTATACGGGCACGAACCGGATCTCATGAAGGTGTTCGCGCTTTTTTTATAGCAAAAAATCAAAGGGACATATGACAAAAGCAAAAAAAATCGAAATCAAATTAGGTAAAGAGACACTGATCGTCGAGACCGGCAGGATGGCCAAACAGGCGGATGGCTCATGCATGGTTCAGATGGGCGGTACGGTCGTCCTGGCTACGGCTGTTTCCTCAAGGGAGCCGAAGGAAGGGGTGGATTTCTTCCCCCTTACCGTGGAATACCAGGAGAGGACATATGCCGCCGGTAGGATCCCTGGAGGTTTTTTTAAGCGTGAAGGGCGCCCCAGTGAGAAAGAGATATTAACGTCACGCCTCATTGACAGGCCGATCAGGCCTTTATTCCCGAAGGGATTTTCCAATGAAACGCAGGTAGTGGCGGTCGTCCTTTCCAGTGACGGTGAGAATGATTCCGATATTCTGGCGATGATAGGCGCTTCAACCGCGCTCAGCATTTCGGATATTCCGTTTTCCGGCCCGATAGGCGCCGTGCGGGTAGGCAGGATCGATGGTAAATTTGCGATCAACCCCACATTTAAAGAGCTTGAGACAAGTGACTTAGACCTGGTAGTTGCTGGTACCCGTTCCGATGTCATAATGATCGAATCCGGTTCTAATGAATTGAGCGAAGAAGTCATCGCCGATGCTATAGCGTTCGCGCATAAAGAACTCCAGGTGACCATAGATATGCAGGATAAGCTGGCGCGGGAACTCGGAACGAAGAAGAGGGAATATACGGTTTCGAAGGTCGATGAAGAGCTTCTTAAGAAGGTAAAAGCCGCTTCGCTGAAAAAACTCGATGAGATAAACAGGCTGGGCACCAAGGAGCAGAGGGAAGAAGCGCTCCACCTTCTGTCCAAGGAGTTGATAGCCGAGTTTGTGACCGAGGATTCGGAATTTAAGGATAAGGATGTGAAGTCCGCCCTTGCCGAAGTCGAGGAAGAGGATGTGAGGCGCTTCATAGTAGAGAAAAAGAAGAGGGTAGACGGCAGACGTATGGATGAGATAAGGCCTATAACCTGTGAAGTCGGGGTATTGCCCAGGACGCACGGTTCGGGACTATTTACCCGCGGCCAGACACAGAGCCTTTCCGTAACGACTCTTGGTACGAGCGCGGACGAACAGATCATCGATGCCCTTGAGGGCGAATCCTACAGGAACTTTATGCTCCATTACAACTTCCCGCCGTTCTCCGTCGGAGAGGCTAAACCGATGAGAGGGCCGGGCAGGAGGGAGATAGGCCACGGCGCGCTTGCCGCGCGGGCGCTTAAGGCTGTAATGCCGTCAAAGGATGCGTTCCCTTATACGGTGAGGGTCGTATCAGACATCCTTGAATCGAACGGTTCTTCCAGTATGGCCACCGTATGCGCAAGCACACTCTCTCTTATGGATGCGGGAGTTCCCATAAAGAAACCGGTCAGCGGTATCGCGATGGGGCTTATTAAAGAGGGCAGCCACGAGATAATACTTACCGATATAGGCGGAGTCGAGGATCATTTTGGTGATATGGACTTCAAGGTGGCAGGTACGGTCGACGGTATTACCGCAGTGCAGATGGATCTTAAGATACAGGGCATATCCGTAGACCTGATCAAGAAGGCGCTATCCGATGCAAAAAAAGCTCGGCTATTCATAATGGATAAGATGATGCAGGCGATCGCGAAGCCGAAAGAGAAGATATCAGACTTCGCTCCTCACATAGTTACGATAAAACTTCCTCAGAACAAGATAGGCGAAGTTATCGGGCCGGGTGGCAAGAACGTCAAGAAGATCATACAGGATACGGGTGTGACTATAGATATCGACGATGATGGCATGTGCCAAGTGGCGTCGCAGGATGGTGTGGCGATAGATAAGGCGGTTGCCGTCATAAGAGGTATGATAGAGGAGCCGGAAGTCGGCAGGATCTATAAAGGCAAGGTAAAGAGGATAATGAACTTTGGGGCTTTCTGCGAGATATTGCCCGGGAAAGAAGGGCTCATCCATGTTTCCGAACTTGCCAATAAATTCGTGAAGAATGTGGAAGATGTCGTGAAGATAGGCGACGAAGTCACCGTCAAAGTCATAGAGATAGATGAGCAGGGCAGGGTTAATCTTTCTAAGAAACAGGCCGAGCCCGGTTACGAAGCTGAAAGCAAAGAGAAGAGAGAAAAGTAGTTTCAAGGCCAATTGCGAATTGCAATGAAGCGGATCGGGATATCCATTAAGAAGAAAAGAGGATGCGAGGATCTTCCGGTCCCCGCATACGCGACGTCCGGTTCGAGCGGGATGGACCTCTGTGCGGATGTGGACGGAGAAGTGACATTGATGCCGGGCGAGATCAAGCTGGTCTCGGCCGGCATTTATTTGAGTATTCCCGAAGGTTATGAGGCGGAGATACGGCCGCGGAGCGGATTGGCGCTCAAGCACGGGATAAGCCTGGTAAATACTCCGGGCACGATAGATTCGGATTACAGGGGGCTTCTTTCGCTTATCATGATAAACCATGGAACCGAGCCTTTTATTATAAAGCGCGGTGACCGTATTGCGCAGATGGTTATAAAAGAGGTAATCAGGGCGGATATAGATATAGCCAGAGAGCTGGACGAAACTATGCGCTCGCATGGCGGTTTTGGCCATACCGGAAAGTAATAATGACTCTTTTGCAGGCAGTGATACTCGGGTTTGTGCAGGGTTTAACGGAGTTTTTTCCGATATCGAGTTCGGGACACCTTGTAATAATTCAGGGGCTCTTTGGCATAAAGGAACCGATGCTTGCTTTCGATATATTCCTGCACGCAGGCTCCCTCGTCGCCGTATTAATATATTTCCGCAGGGATATATGGAACCTCTTTACTGCGCAGAGGATGATGCTTTTATATTTGGCGGCGGCTTCGGTGCCTACGGCTATCATAGGTTTAATGCTTAAGGATGCTGTGGAGGAATTATTCACGCGTCCGCATATCACAGGATATATGTTCATGATAACCGGTGTTTTACTGATAGGCGCAAGTCTTTACACTGCATTTACGCGGAGACGCATACAGGGAAGAGTGGGATTGGCCAATGCCCTGATAACTGGCACTGCGCAGGGCCTTGCCATAATACCGGGAATCTCGCGTTCCGGAGCTACCATAGCTTCGGGCATAATGTCGGGCATAGGAAGGGAGCAGGCATTCAGGTTCTCGTTTCTGCTCTCGATACCGGCAATAATCGGCGCGATTATGATTAAAGCCCATAACATAACCGACGGCCTCTTGTCGGCGAATATGCCGTGTTTCCTGTTAGGCGCGGTTACAGCGATGCTAACAGGACTCTTTTCCGTAAGCGTACTGCTTAAGGTGGTAAAGTCGAACAAGTTGTATTTTTTCGGGATCTATTGTATTATATCCGCGTCATTAATAATAGTACTTTTATAATATGGCTACAGATAAGAAAAACAGAGAGATAAACGGTTTTAAGGGCAACAAATGGAATGAGATCCAGGCTGTCATTCTGTTTGCCGTTGCTATCCTCATATTCATAAGCCTGGCGAGCTTTAACTTTTCCGATATAAAATATTTCACGTCCAGAGTGAATGTGCCCGTCGGTAACTTTGCGGGCCTTTTCGGCGCCTATGTCGGCGCGGCGCTCTTCTTCATAATGGGCATGAGTTCATACGTCATACCTCTACTCGTCCTTTCCTGGGCGGTGGCCAGGCTTCTCGGTGTTACCCCGCAGAAGATCCATTTCAAGGTATTCGGAACATTTTTCCTGATCCTCGCGTCGAGTTCGTTATTTTCCATACTCGGCAGTGGTTCCAACTCATTTCGGTTTAATTTAGGCGGGATCGTAGGGCTGGTATTTTCGGACTTTCTCATAAAGTATCTGGGGAGGGGAGGCGCTATACTGGTAATAGCCGTACTCTTCCTGCTCTCATTACTTTTGGCTACGGAATTTCTGCTTCTGCCTTTCCTTGCCGGCATCTACAGGAGACTTAAGGGGCTTCCGTCCGATATAAAAGAGACGATCTCTCATAAGGCAGGGCCTTCGACCATGTTGCTAAGGAAAAAACCGGTAATCAATCTTGAAACACGAAAGCCCGGGGCCGATGCTGTGCCGCCTCCGAAAAAAGAAGAAAAGCCCAGAGTAGTAACTATGCCCGTGATAAAGAGGGATACCGATAAACCATCCACGCAATCGGTCCCGAAGCCGGCAATGCTTACGACAGCGAAGATGAAAGACGCTTCAGGATATAAATTACCGGATCTTGACCTCCTCGATTCGCCTCCACCCATAGAAAACCGCAAGATAAAAGAGGATTTCGAAAATACGGCGAGGATCCTCGAGGAGACGCTGCGCGATTTTGACATCGAAGGTAAGGTGGTCGAGATAAATAAAGGCCCTGTCATAACCAGGTACGAACTTGAGCCTGCCCCTGGTGTTAAGGTCCAGAGGATAACCAGTTTAAGCGATAATATAGCTCTTGCCATGAAGGCGCAGAGTGTAAGGATAGTGGCCCCGATCCCGGGCAAGGATAGGGTGGGATTCGAGGTGCCGAATTCGACAAGCGCCCTTGTCTATCTGCGGGAAGTCCTTGATTCAAAAGAGTACCGCGAAAACCATTCCGTCCTGAAACTGGCTCTCGGCAAAGATATAGCGGGAACACCGCTCATAACGGACCTTGCAAAGATGCCGCACCTCCTGATAGCCGGCGCTACCGGTTCCGGCAAGACCGTATGCGTAAACACCGCCATTACAAGCCTTCTTTATAATTCCACTCCTGATGAAGTCAAGTTCATAATGGTGGATCCCAAGAGGGTCGAGCTCGCGGTATTTTCCGATCTGCCGCACATGCTCTCTCCCGTTGTTACCGATGTCAAGAAGGTCGCGAGCACGCTGGCATGGGTCTGCGGCGAGATGGACTCGCGGTATCAGTTATTCGCCAAATGCGGTGTCCGTAATATAGCGGCTTATAATGAAAAGTACGCGAACTCTTCCCAGAAGCTTGAAGAAGGCCAGCCGGTGAAATTACCTTATATAATCGTTATCATAGACGAGCTCGCGGATCTCATGATGGTGGCGCGCGACGATGTGGAGACGACCATAACGAGGCTTGCCCAGCTTTCGAGAGCGGTCGGCATCCATATGATAATAGCTACTCAGCGCCCGTCCGTAGATGTCATAACGGGCGTTATAAAGGCAAATTTTCCGGCAAGAATATCATTTAAAGTCTCATCAAAGGTCGACTCGAGGACCGTACTGGATATAAACGGCGCCGACATGCTTCTGGGCCGCGGAGATATGCTCTTGATCGAGCCGGGTGCCTCGCGTGCCGTAAGGGGGCAGTGCAGTCTCATATCGGACAAGGAGATAGAGAAGGTCACAAGTTTTATAAAATCACAGAGGGCGCCGCAGTATGTGGAGGATATAGTAGAGGTACAGACCAAGCCCGGAGCATTCAAGAAGTTTGATAAAGACGAAGTCTATGAAGAAGCGGTAAAGCTTATACTGGAATCCAGGCAGGCGTCGGTCTCGGTCCTGCAGAGAAGGCTCGGCCTCGGCTATACGCGCGCGGCAAGACTTATCGACATGATGGAGGATGAAGGTATAGTAGGCCCCTATCAGGGTTCCAAGCCGCGGGACCTGCTTACAACATTAGAGGAGTATCAGGCAAAAAATGCCCAGTGAGAAGATAGCCGCTAACGTTATGAATATGACTACGCTAGGCGATTCGCTAAGGGAAGCGAGGGAGAGCAGGAACCTTACTTTCGATCAGGTCCAGAAGCAGACGCACATAAATTCTACGGTATTGAAAGCCCTTGAAGAAGGCAGATGTGATTCCATTTTGAATCCTACCTATGTGAAAAGCTTTCTGGGGAAATATTCGAATTTTCTCGGGCTCGATTCGGGGCAGATGTTGGCCGAATATAAACGGCTTCATCCGGAATCAGAATCCAGGCCCGCCATAAAGCTTCCTGAGGCGGAGAAGCCCGGCCGTGACCTGTCCAAGATCATAATCCTGGTGAAGGCCTCAGCGACATTGTTGATAGCCTTTGCGGTAGTGGTCTTCATCGCAAGCAGAGCGGTCATGTTTTTTAACAAGAACCGCGTTCGTCCGGTCGCCGCTGCAACTGCCGCGAAAAAGGCGCGGCAACCGTCCGTCGCCGCTGCCAGGGCTGTCGCGCAGAAAAAGGCCGCTTCAAAGCCTGCGGCCGGCAATAAATCAAAAGAGATCTCGATACCCAATAATGTACCGATGAAACTTCTCCTCAAAGTGAACCAGCCGGTATATGTAAAGATGAGAACCGACGGAAATCTTATATTTGAGCGCGTCCTGACAAAGGGTACGGCCGAAGTCTTCACCGCGGATAAAGTGATAAATATTTATACGGCTAAAGGCGAGGCTATAGAGCTTATCTTGAACGGTATCGCGTTAGGCTCTCCCGGAAGAGGGTTGATCAGGAATATAGAGGTCACGCGAAGCGGTTTTAAGATTAAGTGAAGACTTTTTCAATAATCAGCCTGGGTTGTCCCAGAAACCAGGTCGATTCGGAAGTCATAGCAGGCTCTCTTAAAGCGGCCGGTTTCAGGCAGGGGGATGTAGAAGACGGCGTTGATGTCTGCGTCGTAAATACCTGCGCTTTTATCGAGAGCGCTCGCGAGGAGTCGGTCGAAGCTATTATCGCCGCGGCTGATTATAAGAAAAAAGGCAAGGTCAAGCGTCTTGTAATATGCGGGTGCCTTCCGCAGCTTTATAAGGAGAAGCTAGCCGTTGAATTGCCGGAAGCGGATCTCATACTCGGTACCAACGATGTTCCGGTCATTGCCGATCTTATCGATTCACGCCCCCGCAAAGCCGCTCAGCCAAAGATATCCCAGCGCGTCAGCTACCTCTACGATGAGCATTCTCCCAGGCTTCTCTTTACACCGAAACATTATGCCTATATCAAGATATCCGAAGGGTGCGCTAATGCATGCAGTTATTGTATAATCCCCAGGCTGCGGGGAGCCTCCAGGTCGAGGACCGTGGAGTCGGTCCTGGCGGAGATACGAAATATTTCTTCGGATGGTCTATTAAAAGAAGTGATATTGATAGGCCAGGATACGACTGCATACGGCATCGACCGCTATGGCGCTCCGGAGCTTTCGCGGCTTCTGAGGGCCGTATGCGCGCAGGATAACAGCATCAGGTGGGCGCGCCTCATGTATACGCACCCGGCGCATTATACAGATGAGCTTATAGATACGATAGGCGAAGAGAGCAGGATCTGCAAGTATCTGGACCTGCCGATCCAGCACATAAGCGGCAGGATCCTTAAACTTATGAACCGCAAATGCGGCCGCAGGGATATCGAGTGCCTGCTGCGGAAACTCAGGAAGAAGGTCCCGGGACTCATCCTGAGGACATCGGTGATAGTAGGTTTTCCGGGCGAGACCGACGGGGATTTTAAGGAACTGCTCGGTTTTCTGAAAGAGGCGAAGTTCGGGCGGCTGGGAGCTTTCATCTATTCCAGGGAGGAAGGGACGCGCGCGGCTCGACTGAAGGGCCACGTGAGCAACGCTGTAAAGCGGGAGCGCTACGACGCGGTGATGCGTCAGCAGCAGGGCATATCGGCCAGGGCCAACAGGGCGTTCATCGGAAAGTGCCTGGATGTTCTGGTGGACGAAAAGGCTGGAATGGAGAAAGGCAAGTATATTGCCCGCACTCAAGGTGACGCGCCGGAAATCGACGGAGCGGTATATATAACCGGCAAAAATATCAAGGCCGGGGAGTTTTGCAAGGTAAAGATCACCGACGCATTGGAATATGACCTGGTCGGTGAAAAGGTACAGGCATGAATCTTCCGAATAAACTGACCATCTTGCGTATAATACTGGCATTCGTGTTTATAGTTTTTCTATTTCTTCCCGGGATTGTTTTTAAAGTAGCGGCGCTCGTCACTTTTGTCCTGGCATCGATTACCGATGCTCTGGATGGATATCTTGCCAAGAAGAATAACCAGATTACGGATTTTGGCCGGCTCATGGACCCTATAGCCGATAAGGTACTTATACTATCCGCCTTCCTTGCTTTTGTGCAGATGCAGCTTGTTCCGGCATGGATGGTAGTGATAATACTCTTCAGGGAGGTTGCGGTGACGGGCCTGAGGCTATTCGCGCTCGGCAAACATAAAGTTCTTGCAGCAGATATCGGCGGTAAGCATAAGACAGCCTGCCAGGTCTTCGCTGTATTCATGATCCTGCTGCTTATAGTGTTCAGGGAAGCCGGCCCGAAAGTATTTAAATTCTGGTCCGCCTGCGCGGAAGCCGCTTACAGGAATGCGGTATTCGTGGTGATGTTTATAACAATAATATTGACATTGATAAGCGGTATATCTTATCTTATAAAGAACAGGGAGGTTTATTCCAATGCGAAAGAAAGTTAAATTGATAACCAGTTTTTTCTATCTCGGCCATTCACCCTTCATGCCGGGCACTATGGGTTCTCTCGGAGGCCTGATCATCTACTTCCTTGTGCGCGGAAACGACCTTCTCTATGCATTTACGATACTCTTCCTTTTCACGCTCGGCGTGATGTTTGCCGGCGAGGCGGAGAAGGTATATAAGAGGAAGGATCCCGCCATGATCGTCATCGATGAGGCGTGCGGTATGCTCCTGGCGCTCTTCTTTGTGCCGTTCAATATCTATTCTGTTATGCTCGGTTTCTTCCTATTCAGGATATTTGACATACTTAAACCGCCGCCGGCCAGGAGGCTGGAGAGGCTTACAGGATCTCTCGGAATCATGTTTGATGACATAGTCGCCGCGCTCTATACCAACATAATCCTTCAAATCATATTCAGGGTGGTTACTTTTAGTTAGAGAATAAAAAAGCTACATATTGACCATTGACATATTTTATTTATATGGTATTCTAATATCATTATAGTCATGTTTTTATTATGCATGGCTATTTTTTTAATCAAAATGTTAAGGCAATAGACACTTAGGAGATAAATTGAGTAAGAAAATAACGGTAATATTTTTGCTAGCAACCTTAATCCTGCAGGCCGCGGCATGGGCGTATCCGGATAAACTCTCTCCGGCTTCGTTTCTGAATATCGATGATTATCGCGCCAGGGCAACATGCGCCGCGGTGACTCAGATGATAGAAGGCAATCCGCACATTGCAAGATCCGCGCTTACTATGGCAGCCATACGCTACATTCTTGGCCGTAATGATACATGGCTTATGGCCAATCATATCAAATATGAATTGTCCCTAAATGATTCCCAGATACTTATTTCATTCCCGTCCGGATACGTACTGCGATATTTTAACTCCAATCTGCAACGCAGACTTATTAATGGATATGATGAACTGGCATATGAAAAGTTTAATTTTATAAGCAGGCAAGCATTGAGGGAGAGGCAAGCGCCGGTTATAAGTACCGGAATATTGTCAATATCTGATGAGCGGGCCAGGCATGAAATGGGTGATTTATACAGGCGCAAGTTGAATAGCATCAACCATATTTATAAAGCGTTGGTAAAGGCTGAAGAGAGAAAGCACCGCATAAGCGCTAAGTATTACAAGAATTACTCCAAAAAGAAGGAGGATCTCTTTGCCGTGAACCGCTCTATCAGGAAACTTATGTCAGATGCGGGGTTATTGATTGATGATCTTGATAAGTTAGACTCACGCGCCTGGCGATTATCCCGAGATTCTACAGATGCTCAAATGATAGAGTATGTCATGCTGAATGCGGTTGAAGCAACGCTGGAACTGGAAATTATGTCTGAAGATCTGGGCCCCAGATCTTCTCTTCCAGAAAGGCTTCGTGAGATTGCATCCGGAATGCGCGAATTTTTAGAAAAGGAGAAAACTCCGTCCCAGCCGGAATTATTATTTGCCGGTTATTCGCGCGCGCTTAAAGCCATCTCCAGGATGAAGCGTTCTGATGAAGGGGAAATCATAGAGAGTCCATCGAAAAACGGCTTTAATGGTAATAACCTAAAGGTAAGGAAAAAGCTCTTTCTGCTGGGAGAAAGGCTGGAAAGAGTAGCGGATATTATATCAGATTTGCAGTATCCACGGTATGATGATCTGCCGGAAATTCCATCTACAGACATGGCGATAAGTAAAGAGATAAAATGGCCCGGCTATATTCCGGCCGGTGCGGTTTCTAATAAATTTATACTCGAACATATAGGCAAGAATGCGGCTATTGAGGTGCGCGAGGATAAGGAAATTATACTCAGAATAAAGAGTGATAAAGCTCCCCGTAGGGATAGTAAGCTGGAGGCTAATTTCAGGTCGCGCGGCATATTCAAAAAGATAAGAAAAGCCAAAGATTTTGATCTTATGGCCGATATAGCGGCCTCCTGCGAGGCTTTTGAAAGCTTTAATACGTTAGAGAAATTAGAATTGATACGCATAGCTCAGGCAACGCCGTTAAGTATAATTCTTGGCCAGGCGCTTATAGGCGAAGGAGATGATAGATATGTTATATTACATGCGCGTACAGGCCGCAGCAAAGCTAAACATGGCCTTGGCCCGACGATCTGGATAGGAGAGAAGCTTCTTGACAGGATTTCCGTTAATGATCTTGCCCGGCTGATACTGGAAGAATCAAAGCACATAATGAAGCCGCCTGCTTATATAAGCGGAAAATGGATAAACACAGACGGGAAGGATACGGCGAAAAATGGCGCGATAGAACATGATCCGTTATTCTGGAACCGGCTATTTGATATGGCATTCGAGCATTATAGAAGCGGCGCCACTCCGTATCATATCAAGAGTCCAAAGCCCAGCATAGATACAAAGGGCATTCATTTCAGTTTTTGGGTAAGCATAGATTTTCCTCGCCGTATTATACGTGTAAAATTTGACAACAGGACAATAGAAGCCGGTATGGAGAACTCCCCCCATGTAGAGATTATTTCTGAAACGGCCGATGCTTCATCCGGCAAAAAGACCATAGTAGACGGAACTCTCCACAGGTATCTCAGGATGGTTATGACTTCGCTAATGTTTATATCCCCAGAATACCTGACAGTTGCTTTGCCATCAGCTATTATTTCATTATCAGCCGAGTTGTCGATAACATTCACAAAAGACGGCGCTATAATTCTCTCCATGGGTGATAGAACCTTTATTCTCAGAGACAATACTATGGAAGTCAATGAAAATATCTGGGACAGGATAAATAGGAAATTCTTAGAGAAAAAAGCCGCAGAATCTTATTATTGGCCCGAAATCGCTTTCCCGGTAGTCGGTATATTGATAAAACTGCCTTTCATGTTTGAAGATGGCCTGCGGCGTGACAATATAGCCGACATGGATATTAATGATTTCCAACGCGAGATAAAATCTATCGTTAAGATAGAGCTGTCAACATCTCCGTTTGATAATAAACCCTTTACGGATATGGCGATAAAAAAACCGGTAATAATGCCCGATAATGACGAACTTGATACGCAGGATATCGCCGGAATGCTGGATAACCCATGGATGAATATTCTCTTCGCGAGATCGGAAAGCGAGAGGTTAAGGCGTTCTAATTATCTGGAAAATTTTCTAAAAAGAAACCATCCTATAAA
Source organism: Candidatus Omnitrophota bacterium (assembly GCA_016935115.1). GTDB lineage: Bacteria > Omnitrophota > Gorgyraeia > 2-01-FULL-45-10 > 2-01-FULL-45-10 > CAIMPC01. The sequence goes on from JAFGRN010000039.1 coordinate 15,732, forward strand.
GAAAGAAATATTCTCTGCTATAGATGCCTTACCGCCGGACAGGGTCTTGGCCCTGGCGGATGAGATTCTATCTACGGATGAGAACAGTAGTCCTGATGGTTATGGATTAGGCCATCTTTCCCGCAGTTTTCTTGGAAGGTATTTAACATTAAGAGAGATATTTTTGCATGTCACTTCCGGGGATGTGGACCTGAATCAGATACTTATGACTCATCAGGATATTATCGATTTTTCTACTCCCGATATTTTAAGCAAGTATCTACGCAGTAGAGGTATTTCAAGGATCTCCGCGAGGTTAAGGAATTTATATGTTGTCATGAAAGCGATTAAGATATTGTCGGCTCGTACGGATATTGTGATTTTTCAGGAAGCTGATGTGAATAGACTCGCGAAATATTTTACCAGTGACAGTGTCTTTGCGGTGCCCGTTGAAAATTTATGGGCCCTGGCTCATCTCTTTATTCCCGCAGATACGCCCGAAAAAAGAGAGAGCCTGAAGAATTTTATCGCGCTTATTGATAAACTGAAGGCAGGAAAGTCGCCTCTCGGCAGAAGGCTATCCGAACCAAAAAATGAGATTATCACGCGAAATATGCTGGATATGCTGAATGGGCGGTTCTTTGATGACAGCGCGGTTATACTCCTATCCGAGAACCTATTTATAAACGGTACCGATGAGATGGAGCTGGCAGAGATAAAGAGCGCTCTGGCGCCTTTACTGGCAAACGGCCGTATCGCTATAATGAAACCGGAAGAGATCCGCCGCTCGGTTACCAATCAGGGCGCAACCAGAGATAAGCTTGCGGCAGTATTTACGCGGGAAGATTTCGAAGATAATAATTTATGGAACAGTTCCGATAAGGAAATTGCCCTTAAAGCCAGCGTGATTATAATCGACGATAAGATGACAGGTCATAATTATCTTTATCTTGAAAGTGTCTTAGGCCTTGCGCGGGCGGTGATGGCAGGCGACAGGCAGAAAGCGGCCATGTATTACAGGATCATATCCGGTATCGCGATAGATGACGATGTACTGGAGTTGCTTTCCGATGGTCGGCAAAATAACCTTGCATTTGCGCTTAAAACCATAGTGCGCTTCAGGCCCATAGAAGAAATAGCTTATGACGAGCTGGAAAAGCTGAAAATAAGAATGGAGAATTTTCTCATATCCGCTTAAAAGCGGATTACTTCATAGGCCCGGGTCTTATTGTAATCGGAATTTTTCGGCTTCTCAGTGGCGGCATTTACTTTTGGCAATTGCTCATCCCCATGGGCAGCCTTACCGGCAGGCGCCCTTACGGCGGATTTCGCCATATAGGATTATTGGTGCGTAAGTAGTGAGCGCTTTAGTGTGTTCTATGGTGACAGTAAAGCCAATATGTAAGGTGGTAGTGCAACCTTGGCAAAATCTATCGCTTCCAGGGCGACCTGCCGGTAGCTGCCCAAAGACTCCTGAGTAGGTCGCAAAAGTTACGCAACCCGAGTAGACCGAAAAATCCCTCTGGGAGGGAGAGGGCGAAAATATTCTGGTGGCCCAGTAGATTTTTACGGGTGACGCGACTTGAGCCTTTTTCGCAAAAAGGGCGGTACGGGGTGGGGCTTGCCACGATCGACTAGTGTTACGCGAGGGCGGATGGGACACAGCCCTTCAAAGAAAAAGGCGAAGGAGCGGCAGGACCCGTAAAAATTGCAGGCGCCAAGGGATGTTTTCGCTGCTGGATTTATTGCGCTATAGTGGTATAATAACGCCATATGAAAGCGGAAATAATATCGATAGGCACTGAGCTCCTGCTTGGGCAGATCGTAAACACTAACGCCGCATACCTTTCCCGCAAGCTCGCTGAGCTCGGGATAGACCTCTACTACCAGACCACCATAGGAGATAATTCCCAGAGGCTTGTCCAGACTCTGAGAAAATCTCTCATAAGGAGCGACATTATCCTGCTCACCGGAGGGCTTGGCCCCACAGTTGACGATATTACCATGGAAGCTGTCGCTAATCTCATCGGCAAGCCGCTCATCCTGAATAGGGCTATCCTGAAAGATATCAAGAGATACTTCCTGTCGAGAGGTTTTAAGCCTCCGCACGGCAACGACCGGCAGGCGCGTGTTCCCGAGGGGGCAAAGTGCCTGCGCAATAAAGTCGGTACCGCTCCCGGACTCATCATCGAGCACCTGGGTAAAGTTATAATCTGCCTGCCCGGGCCTCCGAGGGAGATGGCTCCGCTCTTCGAAGACGGTGTGGTGAAATATATCAGGAAGCGATGGGGGCGCGGGGCCGTCATCAGGACGAGGACGATAAAGACGGTCGGCCTGCCGGAATCGCGTGTAAATACTATTGTGAAAGATCTATTGGAGCTTACGCCGCCTACCACCGTCGGGATATACGCGAAACTCCGTGAAGTGCATCTTGTCATCATGGCGAAGGCGAATACCGAAAAGGCGGCGAGCTCCGCAATCGCAAAAGTCGAGAAGAAGATCGTCTTGCGGCTGGGTAAACATATATTCGGATATGATGACGAGACGCTTGAGGATATAGTTGGTTGGAAACTCATCGATAAAAAATTGACCATAGCGGTTGCGGAATCGTGCACTGGCGGACTCATTTCAAGCAGGCTTACGGATGCCAGCGGCAGTTCGAAATATTTTATCATGGGGGCGGTTCCCTACGCGAATGAGGTCAAGATCAAGCATGTTGGAGTTTCTGCCGATACGCTGAAGAGATACGGCGCGGTTTCCAGGCAGGTTGCCCTGGAAATGGCACGCGGGATCAGGTCGATCATGGGCGTAGATATTGCGATAGCAGTCACCGGGATCGCCGGACCGACGGGCGGGACGCCGCGTAAGCCGGTCGGGCTCGTCTACATCGCGCTCGTAGCGGAGAAGAGACGGATCGTCAGGGAGTTCAGGTTCGATGGGTCGCGTAAGGACATTAAGTGGCAGACTTCACAGGCGGCCCTCGACATTATACGGCTGAACGTCTAAAATGCGCGCATTCATCGCTATAGATATTTCGGAAAGTTTCAGGGGCGTCCTGGAAAGGGTAGAGGCGAGCCTTAAGTATGCCGGCGCGGATGTAAAGTGGGCCGATCCTGCGTCAATTCATCTTACTTTGAAGTTTCTGGGCGAGATAAACGATGAGAAGTGCGCCGATGTTAAGTCCGCGCTGGACGCTATTGCCGGATCCGTCAGGCCGTTCGAGATGACCCTGAAGGCGCTTGGCGCGTTCCCCGAAATGCGCCATCCGCGTGTGATATGGGTGGGCCTCGATAGAGGCGCGAGTGAGGCGACCGCGCTCGCCGGGCTCGTCGAAAGCGCTCTCTCGGAACTGGGCTTTGCGAAAGAGGAGAGGCCCTTCAGTCCGCACCTCACTATAGGCCGCGTCCGCTCGCCGTTAAATAGGGATAAGCTTATCGATAAGATTTCGTCAGTATCAGCCGGGTTCCAACCTTCGGATGCCGGCTCCTATAAAGTCAGCTCCATTATCCTCTTCCAGAGCACTCTCACCCCCAAAGGCTCCATATACTCCAAGCTCCACGAAGCTCAGTTTACGCAATAGGGGATTTTTCGGCTCCTTCAATCTGGCATTTACTTTTGGCACTTGCTTCCGCTTGCCGCGAATGTGCATGGGCGTGCACATTCGCTGTGAAAAAATCTTGATGGCCAATCAACCCGGACTGTAAGGTAATCTCTTGACAGGTTTGCTTGGCCTTGCTAAACCGCCTAGAGGAATCAAGATTTTTTTACAGTCGCTCCAGCAAGGTGCCAAAAGTTCTGCCATCTCAAGTCTGCCGAAAAATCCCCCTAAGAGGGAGAGAGCGAAAATATCGTATTGGTGATTCGTGACAGATTTTTACGGGTGACGCGACTTAAGCCTTTTTCGCAAAAAGGGCGGTACGGGGTGGGGCTTGCCACGCTCGACTGGTGTTACGCGACTGTCCTGGGACACAGC